>NZ_NEJZ01000009.1:0-247419 GCF_002113215.1 Pseudomonas sp. B15(2017) | reverse complement strand
TCAACCACTTGCGCTTCCGATCTCTCGTTAGCGGGAGGCGAATTCTACAGCGTTACACGCTGCTGTCAACACCTCTTTTTCTTCGCTTTCGACCGAGAAGATCGAACCGTTGAAAGCGCCCAGCACACCGGCATTTCCAACGCCTTCCAGGCTTCGATGAACTGAAGCGACCCGCCTTCGAAACCTACTTAACTCATTGAATCTCAAGGAGTTTTCCGCTTCGACTGCGCCGGAAGTGGGGCGAATTATAGAGACTCAGAATCTGCCGTCAACACTTAATTTCGCTTTTCCTGAAAAACCTGCTTTTTACCCATCAAACGAGGGATCCGGCGAGTCAAAGGAGGAATACGCAGTGCCAAAAGGAAAACACCTATCAGGGCATAGATTGCCCACTCCTTAAGGTCAGCACGCACAATCCACAGCATATGCAGCAATCCCAATCCGAGAATCACGTACACCAACCGGTGCAACTTCTTCCAGCGGACACCTAAGCGGCGCTGACTATATCGATTGGAGGTAACAGCCAATACGAGTAACCCCAGAAACCCCAGAGCACCCACAATGATGTAGGGACGCTTACGCAGCTCGACACCCAGTTGCGACCAGTCGAAACCGAGAATGAACGCCATATAGCTGAAGAGATGCAGAACCACATAGGCAAAACACCAGAGCCCCAACTGCCGACGCACAGCAATCCATCCGGCCCACCCCGTCAGTTTCTGCAGCGGCGTCATACTCAGCGTGATCAACAGCAATACCAATGTCCCAAGCCCCAATCGATCAACCAGGACTTTTCCCGGATCCGGCCCAAGCAGATCCGCAAAAGCCTGATAGAACCAGAACAGCGGCCAGATCGCCGCAGCCAGGAAAACGCCTACGCGCCAGATCGGATATCGCATCAGTAGTTCTTCCGCAGATCGAGCCCTTTATATAAAGAAGCGACCTCATCCGAGTAGCCGTTGAACATCTGCGTATCACGCACATTCGGCTTGAACAGGCTGTTGGGCAGTCGCCGCTCCCGGGCCTGAGTCCAACGTGGATGGTCGACTGTAGGGTTCACATTCGCATAGAACCCGTACTCATCAGACGCAATGCTCTGCCAGGTTGTCTTCGGCTGCTCACTGACCAGACTGATCCGCACGATGGATTTGACGCTCTTGAAGCCGTACTTCCATGGCACTACCAGACGCAGCGGTGCACCGTTCTGATTCGGCAATTCACGGCCATACATACCCACCGCCAGAATCGCCAACGGATTCATCGCCTCATCCAGACGCAAGCCTTCCACATAAGGCCAGTCGATCAGGGCAAATCCAGAACGCTGTCCGGGCATGGACTTGGGATCCTGCAGGGTTTCGAAGCGAATGTACTTGGCATTGGAGGTAGGCTCTACCTGCTTCAACAGTGCCGAAACAGGGAAACCGATCCAGGGAATCACCATCGACCATGCCTCGACACAACGAAGGCGATAGATGCGCTCCTCCAGCTGGTAAGGCTTCATGAAATCTTCCAGAGCATAACGCCCCGGCTTACCCACCTCTCCGTCCACCACAACACTCCAGGGTTCGGTTTTCAACGAACCGGCATTGGCCGCAGGATCCCCCTTGTCGGTGCCGAACTCATAGAAGTTGTTGTAATGGGTCGCATCTTTGAAAGGCGTAATCGCCTCATCCTTGACGTTCACCGCCCCCCATTTGACAGAGGGCAGCTTCTCGGCAAACCAGGCGGGCGCCTTTCCGGCTTCGACATCGGCATAGCGGGCAGCCTCTTCGGCACTGGCCCAGCGCGGCAAAGTGCTCATGGCCAAACCGGCCGCAGTCGCTCCGAGCAATTGTCGACGAGAGAGATAAATGGATTCAGGCGTGACGTCCGACTCATGGCAATCGGACGCTTTAGGGACTTTGATCAGCATGGCAACTCCGCAGCTTTGGAGGACAGATGCACCATAGACTGCGGAGTATGAGGGAAATTACATCACTCGGCGTGTTTGTGACGACGAAGATGCAACAAGTACTGCACCGGGCCCGAAGCGGCGTAGGCGAGGAACACCAGCAGCAGAATGCGAGGCGGATCGCTGAACACCACGGCAAACACCAGCACCACTGCAAGGATAGCCACGAAAGGCACACGCCCCTTCAGATCCAGCTCCTTGAAGCTGTTGTATTTGATATTGCTGACCATCAGCATGCCGGCGGCCGCTACCATCAACGCAACCAGGAATGACATCTTCGAACCCTGGATCCCGTAATCGCTGAACGCCCAGACAATCCCGGCAACCACACCGGCAGCAGCCGGGCTGGCCAGACCGATGAAGTAGCGTTTGTCGGCGGTCCCCACCTGAGTGTTGAAGCGCGCCAGACGCAATGCCGCACCCGCCACGTAAATGAAGGCAACCATCCAGCCGACCTTGCCCATGTCACCCAGCGCCCAGCCAAAAGCCAGCAACGCGGGGGCGACGCCGAAGGCAACCATGTCCGACAACGAGTCGTACTCGGCACCAAACGCACTTTGGGTATTGGTCATGCGCGCCACGCGACCATCGAGACCATCGAGCACCATGGCGACGAAAATCGCGATGGCGGCAAAGGCAAAGTATTTGCTCGCATTCGCGGCATCCCCGGCGCTCAATGCAGCCTGGGCACTCATCGAGTTGATGATGGAATAGAACCCTGCGAACAAGTTCGCAGTGGTGAACAGATTCGGCAGAAGATAGATACCACGATGCCGGACTTTACGGCCTTCTGCGTCATGCCCTTCTTCGATGTGCTCATCGATGGGCAGCAGGCTTTCGGCGTCGGAAGCCTGGTTCGGCTCTTCGGGACGTTCGCTCATGGACAGTACCTTGCAACGGATTGGACATTTTCGACAGGCGCCTGGGACGACGGTTCGGCCACAAACGATGCAGCTTTATACCAGAACCGCTCGCCCATACGAAAAAACGCGGCCTAGGCCGCGTTTTTTCATGCAAGGATCTACGACTTAGTTTTTGGCTTTGTCGACGATCTTGTTGGCACCGATCCACGGCATCATGGAGCGCAGTTGCTCGCCGATGATCTCGATACCGTGAGCGGCGTTGTTACGACGCTTGGCGGTCATCGAAGGGTAGCCGGTTGCGCCTTCGCTGATGAACATTTTGGCGTATTCGCCGTCCTGAATACGTTTCAGGGCGTTGCGCATGGCCTGACGGGATTCGGCGTTGATCACTTCCGGACCTGTCACGTACTCGCCGTATTCAGCGTTGTTGGAGATCGAGTAGTTCATGTTGGCGATACCGCCTTCATACATGAGGTCAACGATCAGTTTCAGTTCGTGCAGGCACTCGAAATAGGCCATTTCCGGCGCGTAGCCAGCTTCAACCAGGGTTTCGAAACCGGCTTTTACCAGCTCAACGGTGCCGCCGCACAGAACGGCTTGTTCGCCGAACAGGTCGGTTTCGGTCTCGTCCTTGAAAGTAGTTTCGATGATGCCGGTACGACCGCCACCAACACCGGCGGCGTAGGACAGTGCAACGTTCTTGGCGTTGCCGGAGGCGTCCTGGTAGATCGCGATCAGGTCAGGGATACCGCCGCCTTTCACGAACTCGGAACGTACGGTGTGGCCCGGGGCTTTCGGCGCGATCATGATCACGTCGAGGTCGGCACGCGGAACAACCTGGTTGTAGTGGATCGCGAAGCCGTGGGAGAAGGCCAGGGTGGCGCCTTTCTTGATGTTCGGCTCGATTTCGTTCTTGTAAAGCTGGGACTGGAACTCGTCCGGGGTCAGGATCATGACCAGGTCGGCACCGGCAACAGCGGCCGCCACGTCGGTCACTTTCAGGCCGTGGGCTTCAGCCTTGGCAACGGTAGCCGAACCTTTACGCAGACCAACAGTAACGTCGACACCGGAGTCTTTCAGGTTGCACGCTTGAGCGTGACCCTGCGAACCGTAACCGATGATGGCAACTTTCTTGCCCTGGATGATCGACAGGTCGCAGTCTTTATCGTAGAAAACTTTCATGAATTTCCCCTTTATATCCAGGCCGCTCAGGCCATTCGCTAATTTGGTTTAGATGCTGAGTACTTTGTCGCCGCGGGCAATACCGGTGACGCCACTGCGGACAGTCTCCAGAATCGATGCGGTGCCGATGGACTGAATGAAGCTGTCGAGCTTGTCGCTGGTACCGGTCAGTTGAACGGTATAAACGCTGGCGCTGACGTCGACGATCTGTCCACGGTAAATATCGGTGGTGCGTTTGATCTCGGCGCGCTGGGCGCCAGTGGCCTTGACCTTGACCAGCATCAGTTCGCGTTCGATGTGAGCGCTTTCCGACAGGTCCACCAGCTTGACCACTTCGATCAGCTTGTTCAGGTTTTTGGTGATCTGCTCGATGATTTCATCGTGGCCGACGGTGGTCAGTGTCAGACGCGACAGGGTCGGGTCTTCGGTTGGCGCCACGGTCAGGCTTTCAATGTTGTAGTTGCGCTGCGAGAACAGGCCGACTACGCGAGACAAAGCACCAGGTTCGTTTTCCAGAAGCAAGGAAATAATGTGCCGCATGATTAGGTACGCTCCGTCTTGCTCAGCCACATATCGCGCATGGAGCCGTCTTTGATCTGCATCGGATAGACGTGCTCGCTGGTGTCGACCGAAATGTCGATCACCACCAGGCGATCTTTCATGGCGAACGCCTCTTCCATCTTCGACTTCAAATCTTTCGATTCGGTGATGCGCACGCCGACGTGGCCATAGGCTTCAGCCAGCTTGACGAAGTCAGGCAAGGATTCCATGTAGGAGTGTGAGTGACGGCTGCCGTAACTCATGTCCTGCCACTGACGAACCATGCCCAGAACACCGTTGTTCAGGATCACGATTTTGACCGGCAAACCGTATTGCAGGCAGGTCGACAGTTCCTGGATGTTCATCTGGATACTGCCTTCACCGGTGACGCACGCAACATCGGTGTCAGGAAAGCTGAGAGCGATACCCATCGCCGCCGGCAGGCCGAAGCCCATCGTGCCCAGGCCACCGGAGTTGATCCAGCGGTTCGGCTTGTTGAACTTGTAGTACTGCGCAGCAAACATCTGGTGCTGGCCCACGTCGGAGGTCACAAAGGCGTCGCCCTTGGTCACTTCGCACAGGGTTTCAATCACGGTCTGTGGCTTGATCTTGCTGCCGTCGCCCTTGTCGTAAGGGAACAGGCCACGATCACCACGCCACTCGTCAACCTGTTTCCACCAACTGGCGACCGCTTCCTTGTTCGGGGTTTCGCCGATTTCCTTGAGGATCGAGACCATTTCGGTCAGGACACTCTCCACCGGACCAACGATCGGCACGTCGGCCTTGATGGTCTTGGAAATCGAAGCCGGGTCGATGTCGATGTGAATGATCTTGGCGTTCGGGCAGAACTTCGGCGCGCCGTTGATCACGCGATCATCGAAACGCGCACCGACCGCCAGGATCACGTCGGCATGGTGCATCGCCAGGTTGGCGGTGTAGCTACCGTGCATGCCGAGCATGCCGATGAACTGACGATCAGTGCCAGGGTAGGCACCCAGCCCCATCAAGGTGTTGGTAACCGGCAGGTTAAGCATTTTTGCCAGTTCGGTCAGCGGCGCGGAGCCGTTGCCGAGGATCACGCCACCGCCGGAGTACAGCACGGGACGTTTGGCCGCCAGGAGCATTTCTGCCGCCTTGCGGATTTGCCCGGAATGACCGCGAACGGCCGGACTGTAGGAGCGCAGTTTGGCTTTCTTCGGGAAGACGTATTCGAACTTCTCGGCCGGGTTGGTCATGTCTTTCGGAATATCGACCACGACCGGGCCCGGACGACCGGATTGCGCCAGGTAGAAGGCTTTCTTCATGACTTCCGGGATTTCCGAAGCGTGCTTGATCATGAAGCTGTGCTTCACGATCGGCCGGGAAATACCGATCATGTCGGTTTCCTGGAACGCATCGGTGCCGACCATGGTGCTTGGCACCTGACCGGAAATGATCACCATTGGAATCGAGTCCATATAGGCGGTGGCGATACCGGTGATGGCGTTCGTGGCGCCTGGACCGGAAGTCACCAATACCACGCCGGCTTTACCGGTGGCACGGGCGTAACCGTCAGCCATATGGGTAGCCGCTTGTTCGTGACGAACCAGGATGTGGGTCACTTCCGGTTCTTTGAACAGGGCATCGTAAACATGAAGAAGAGCACCACCCGGGTACCCGTAGATATATTTGACGCCTTCGTCACGCAAAAAGCGGACGAGCATCTCACCGCCAGATAAAAGCTCCACGTTGTTCACCTCTAAAACGCCAGAATACCGTCCACAAAAAAGCGAACGGGTCTTAATAGGTTTACTTCTCGGCAGAGCATGAGCGACGGTGGTCGCCGACTACGTCAGCACTGACTGAGCAAGTATTGGGATCGTCCCAAGTGTTGCGGGCCTTTCCCACCCAGCGCGAGGTAACGCGTTGCGGGTGTAACAGGTCGACGCGGATATGCGCCTCATGATCTGCCGAGAGGGTCTGCTTCTGGCAGTCCCTGTACAGCGGACTTTGGATTCTTCTGTTTCGCCCTCTCCAAGTCAAGTCGTGAATGTGCTTAATTGTGGGTAAGCACATGAGAACGCAAGAAAAAACCTGGAAACCGCTACTCTGTTAGCTTCAATTGCGCAGTTTTGCCAAGGAATCAGCATGCGAACGCTTCTCCTGACTCTACTAATCAGCGCCAGCCCATGGTGCATGGCCGCTCAAATCTACAAATGGGTCGACGCCCAGGGCATTACCCATTTCGATCAGCAGCCACCACAGGGGCAACCATCCACGGCCCTGGAGACACCCTCCTCACCTCCACCAAAACCGGCGGCGTTATCCGGCAGCGGCGCGGTGGGCGATCAGAAAGCCATCGATGACAAGGTCAAGCAGCAAGTGGCCGAGCAACAAAACCAACTCAGGGCATTTTGCGAACAGGCGCGCACGAACCTCGCGCAACTGCAGAACAATCCGCGCTTGAGGGAGGAAGTGGAGGGGGAATTGCGGCGACTGAGCGACGACCAGCGCCAGCAACGTATTGCGGAGGCACAAAAACAGATTGCGGAAAACTGCCAGTAACCACTGGCAGCTCCCGGTTCAGCGCGAAGCAGTAATCAACAGGTCGAACTCTTTGAGCAACACCTGAAGCTGCCGATCCTTGCCTTGCACGCTGCGCTGAGCAAAAACCATCTCGGCCATTTCCTGAATTCCCGAGGCATTGGGCAATGGCAGATTCTGCTCGAGGATCATCTTCATCCGCGGCAGGAAGATCCATTGCAGCCACTGCTCGAACTCGAGAGTATCGACCGAAAACGGCTCGACGCTGCTCAGGGCTTCGACCGAGGGCTGGACGTCATCCCACCAGCCCTGGGCGCGCAGTTCACGTTCGATCAACAGCAATTGATCGGCGACCTTGGAGAAGCGACTGTCCATCACAGCGACACCTTGGCCTTCTGACGGGCCAGAGTGGCGCCGGCGGAGTCACCTTGCTTCTCACGGGCCTGAGCGATCAATTCCCACAGGCTGGCCTGCAAGTCCGGACGACCATTGGCCATGGTCAGTGCACGACGTGCGGTCTGCTCGGCTTGCGGTGCATCGCCCTGGGCCATGCGCACCTGCGCCAGACGGTACAGCACTTGCGGCTCGCGCGGCGCTACACGCTGGGCGCGCTCCAGGCTGGAGGACGCGCCGTTGAGGTCGCCACCGGCCTGCTGCTGTTGCGCTGTGGTCAAAAGTGCGAGTACCGGGCCGTCCAGCTGTTCATCGGCAGACAGACCGCCGCCGCTGCTGGCTGAAGGAATGCCGCTCGGCGTCGAAGGCATGCTGTAGCTGCCGGAGTTGATCGGCGCCGACTCGACCGGCGAAGGGTTATATGGACCCGGCGTGATACCGCCAGACGCCGGGCCCGGAACGATCGGCGAGGTGCTGATCGGTGTCGACGTCGCTGCGCCGCCCGGCACCATTACCACCACACCGGTATCGCCTTGCGGAATTGCCTGGGTCTGGGCCTGTGCAGGACGTTTCACCGTCGTTTGACGGAAACCGCCATTGGCCGAAATGCGCTCGCTGTTGGACACGGCGGTACCGGCATCCACGACCGGAATCGAACCACGCTGTACGGTGGAACAGCCGCTGAGCAAAGCCACGGCGGTCACCGCTGGAATCAACCACTTGTTCACTTGAAACCCTCTTCGCTTAATTCATCCAGCCCTTGACCCAATCCATCACCGACTCGCCCGATGCCGGGCTTTCGCTCGCGCAGGAGGCGCCGGGTGGCGGTTCGCTGCCGCGAATATACGGCATCTGCACGGCGCCCGGACAGTTGGCATCGGAGCCTTGACCGGTGCGCGAATCAACCCATGCCTGCACCACGTTATCCGGCTGCGGCATGTCCAACGGCAGCGGATCGGCCTTGCGCATGAAGCTGGTCCAGACCTGCAACGCACCGGTGGCTCCGGTGAACGGGGTCTTGCCGTTGTCGTCGCGGCCGAGCCAGACCACCGCCAGCAGATCCTGGCTGAAACCGGCGAACCAGCTGTCGCGCGAATCGTTACTGGTGCCGGTCTTGCCCGCCAGTGTCAGAGTTCTTGGCAACACGTTATAAACCGAACTGCCGGTACCTTCACGCATGACCCGCTGCATGGCGTTCTGGATCAGATAGATCGAGGCCGGATCGAAACGCTGCTCGATCTGGAACGGATAACGCTTGAGCGGCTCGCCCTCGGCAGTCAGCACGCTGCGGATCCCGCGCATCGGCGTATTGAAGCCACCGTTGGCCAGGGTCTGGTACATCGTCGCCACTTCGATCGGGGTCATGCCCCCAGCGCCAAGCAGCATCGACGGGAACGCCGGAAACTCGCGGGTCACGCCCAGTCGCGCGAGCGTTTTGAGGACATTCGGAACGCCGACCGCCAGACCCAGACGCGAGGTCGACAGGTTGTAGGAATGCGCCAGCCCCTGGTACAGGAATACCGTGCCGTGGGAGCGACGGTCATAGTTCTGCGGTTTCCAGACCTGACCGTCAGCACCTTTGATTGAAAGCGGGTCGTCCGACAGCCAACTGGTCAGCGTGTACTGGCTCGGTTTCTCCAGTGCCGTCAGATAAACCGCCGGCTTGATCAGCGAGCCGATCGGCCGCACCGCATCCAGTGCCCGGTTGAACCCGGCAAAACTCGCCTGACGGCTGCCGATCATGGCCTGGACTTCACCGGTTTCCGGATTGGTCACGACCATCGCCGCTTCCACGTCGTCGGAACCCTTGCGACCGGACAGACGCTTGAAGGTGTCGTTGACCGACGCTTCAGCTTTCATCTGCAGGATCGGATCGAAACTGGTGAAGATTCGCAGGCCTTCTTCGGTCAAGTCTTCGTCGCGATAGTCTTCACGCAACTGGCGCTTGACCAGATCGATGAAGCCCGGGAAAGAACTGTCCGCCAGTTTGCCGCGCGTGGTCACGCCAAGCGGCATTTTCTTCGCAGCGGCGACCTGTTCGGCGGAAGCGACACCCTGTTGCTCAAGCACGTCGAGCACCAGATTGCGTCGTTCCAGCGCCCGTTCCGGGTTGCGACGCGGGTTGTAATAGGACGGGCCTTTGACCATGCCAACCAACAGCGCGACCTGGTGCAGCTTCAACTCGGACAAGGGCTGGGCGAAGAAAAACTGGCTGGCCAGACCGAAACCGTGGACCGCACGCTGACCGTCCTGACCGACAAAGACTTCGTTGAGGTAAGCCTCAAGGATTTCCTTTTTGTCGTAATGCAGCTCGAGCAGCATCGCCATCATCGCTTCGGTGAGCTTGCGGGTGAGGCTGCGTTCATTGGTGAGGTAGAAGTTCTTGACCAGTTGCTGGGTCAGCGTACTGCCGCCCTGAGTCATCTTGCCGCCCGAGGTGTTGACCCAAACGGCGCGGGCAATCGATTTCGGCGACACGCCCCAGTGGCTGTAGAAATCCCGGTCTTCGACGGCGACCAGGGTTTCCAGCAGATACGGCGGCACCTGATCGAGCTTGATCAGAATCCGGTCTTCCAGGTTTTTCGGGTAGATGCCGCCGATCATCAGCGGCTCCAGGCGCACCACGGAGAGCTTCGAACCGTTGGTCGCCGAGAGTTCGGCCACGTAATCGCCGGAGAAACGCACGCGCACCGACTGCGGTTTCTCGAGGCCTTCATAGAACTGGAAGCCGCGGGTATTCAGATCAACCGTGTTGCCATTGACCGATGCAGCGCCAGGACCGTTGCTGACGGCTTCGCGGCGATAGCCCAAGGCATCGAGCTCGGTCAGGAAATCGTCCTTGCTCAGCTTCTGTCCGACGAACAGCTCGAGCGGACGCGCATACACCTTGGCCGGGATGGTCCAGCGCTTGCCGGAGAACTTCTCCTGCACCACGGCATCGAGGTAAACGGCGAAGCCAGCCAGCACAACAAGGCCGACCAGACTGAGTTTAAGGGCCCAGCCCAACCATGGGCGCAGGCCCCGGGAAGCTGGTTTTTTTGGGGTACGGGAGGATCGAGTACGAGTCATGGCGGCGGATTATACGCACTTTATTCATACTCAACAGGAGCGCGCCGAGGTTTGCGTCGGGCTGGCGAGCGGCCATAATGAGCGCCTTGAATTTCTCCCAGTCTCTGAAGGATCGTCCGTGAGCCAGTCCCTGATCGCTGCCCTGCAAAACCCGGCCCTCTACCCGCATCCCGTCGAAGGGTTCCAGGTCATCGAAACCCATATCTCGTGGGTGCTGCTCACCGGTCCCTACGCTTATAAAGTGAAGAAACCGGTGAATTTCGGTTTCCTCGACTTCACCAGCCTCGACTCCCGTGAGCACTTCTGCGGCGAAGAGCTGCGCCTGAACCAGCGCCTGACCGACGACTTGTATCTGGAAGTGATTCCAGTGACCGGCAGCGCCGAAGCCCCGCAACTGGGCGGCGAAGGTCCGGCCATCGAATACGTGCTGAAAATGCGCCAGTTCCCGCAAACCGGCCTGCTCAGCACCCTGCAAGCCAACGGCGAGTTGACCACCGCGCACATCGACGCGATGGCCGAGCAGATCGCCCGCTTCCACCTCAACGCGCCGAAAGTCCCGGCCGAGCACGATGCCGGCACGCCTGACAGCGTGATGGCGCCAGTGCGCCAGAACTTCGAACAGATCCTGCCGTTCCTCAGCGACAAGAACGATCTGCTGCAACTCGACGCCCTGCAAGCGTGGGCTGAAAGCAGTTTCGATCGTCTGAAACCGCTGTTCGCCCAACGCAAGGCCGACGGTTTCACTCGCGAGTGCCACGGTGACATTCACTTGGGCAACGCCACGCTGATCGACGGCAAGGTCGTGATCTTCGACTGCATCGAATTCAACGAACCGTTCCGCTTCACCGACGTGTGGGCCGACACCGGCTTCCTGGCGATGGATCTGGAAGACCGTGGCCTGAAATCCTTGGCCCGTCGCTTCGTCAGCCAGTACCTGGAACTGACCGGCGACTACCAAGGCCTGGAAGTGCTGAACTTCTATAAGGCTTACCGCGCCCTGGTGCGTGCGAAAGTCGCACTGTTCAGCATGCCGGCCGATGCGACTCCGGTGCAGCGCGCCACAACCCTTCGCCAATACCGCAACTATGCCAACCTGGCGGAAAGCTACAGCACCATTCCTTCGCGCTTCATGGCAATCACCCATGGCGTTTCCGCTGTCGGCAAAAGCCATGTGGCCATGCGCCTGGTCGAAGCGCTGGGCGCGATCCGTCTGCGTTCCGATGTCGAGCGCAAACGTCTGTTCGGCGAGCAAACGGTTGCAAATGATGTTCAGGCCGGGATCTACAGCGCCGATGCCAGCGCTGCGACTTATGCTCGGCTGCATGAAATCGCCGAAGTGATCCTGCACGCCGGTTTCCCGGTGGTGATCGACGCCACTTACCTCAAGCGCGAACAACGCGACAACGCCGCCAAGGTCGCCGAAGCCACTGGTGCGCCGTTCCTGATCCTCGACTGCAACGCTCCACAGGCAGTGATCGAGAGCTGGTTGGCGATTCGCCAGGCGGACAAGAAAGATCCGTCCGACGCCACCCTCGCCGTGATCGAAGCACAACAGGCGAACCGCGAAGCCCTGACACCGGAAGAAATCCTGCGCAGCAAACGCGTGCAGACCAATGAATCCGGCACTCTGGACACCGTCGTGGCGCAAATCCGCCAGCGCCTGCCAGGTCTGTAAGAAACTATTTCGGCCGTGAAGCCCTTGCTCGCTTCACGGCCGTCAAATAGTGGCACTATACTGGCGTCATAAAACCAACAGGTGATTTGACATGAGCCAGCCGAAACTTCTCGACACCCCGCTTTATGCCTTGCTGCACAAAGACGACATCACAGGTTTCAACAATGAACGCCCGAAAGACGGCCCGATCGACATGGTTGGCGGTGATTTTCGTGGCCTCGACCTGCGTGAACTGAACGCCGATGGTGTGGATTTCCGGGACGCCTACTTCCGTTCCGCCGACCTGCGCGGCATCGATTTTCGCAATGCTTCGCTGGAAGGTGCGAGCCTGGCTCATGCGCAGATCTCCGGTGCTTACTTCCCGCCGGAGCTGAGTGCCGACGAAATCCTGATGTCGATGAATTTCGGTACGCGCCTGCGTTATCGCACTCGCTGAGTCTCGGAACTTCCAAACTCGTCCAGCGCCCCCGCCTTGCGCTGGACTGCGTGCTATTCGTAACTCTCGCTCGTCCTCCCCAACCTGACTCATCAGCAGAAACTGACGTTTCTTAGAAGCGTTTGCGTTGAATCCGACCAAACAACCACGCTTTTCCTACTGATGGCTACACTCCTCAGAAGCTCGCTCACGCACCATTCGGCCGTCGCAAGGAGGCTTGATGAATGATGAACTGCAACACCTGAAGAATCTTGGCAAGACGTCGGCGCAATGGCTGCATGCCGTGGGCATCCATAGCGCCTCGGATCTGCGCCGCCTGGGCGCTGTGGATGCCTACCGGGCCGTGCGCACTCGCGGGTTTCGGGCGTCGAAGGTGTTGTTGTACGCGATCGAAGGGGCGTTGATGGATGTGCACTGGAATGACATCCCCGCCGAACGCAAGGATGCGCTGAACCGGCAGCTGGAAGCCATTTCCTCTCGCCACAAGAACTAACCGGTATCGACCGTCATGTACTTGCTCGGGGAACAATCGGCACAGGCCGACGCATTGATCAACCGCTTGCAGAGCCTGCCTGCGCAATTGCTGGAAGGCCTCGCATCGTGTGGGCCGGCCCTGGAACTGGAAGCGACGGATGACCTATTGGCGCGCTTGCCGGACGACCAGTTGTTTTTGCTGACGGAGGGTGTCATCACCGGCCGACTCAGTGGTCGCGGCTTGTTCTACTGGCACGAAGGAGATTTGATCGGCCTGCAACAGGGGCCGGAATGGGCGGATTGCAGCTTGTGCGCGGAAAACCCGGTGACATTAATGCCTTTTCGCCGAGGCGATTTGTTTCAGCATGTGTACAGCGACTCGTCGCGCTCGGAGCAGTTTCTGCATTACCTGCTCGGGCAAATGGCACTGTTGGCTCACGCCGTTGCCGAGTTCAAGCCACGTGAGTTTCGCAGCACCAATGGTTTCAAGCGAGTCGAGGCCGGGGACGTCCTGATTCGCCAGGGCGACACCGCCGATCATGTGTTCGTGATCATCGAAGGACACGCCGAAGCGTTTGTGAACGGGCACAAGGTAGGTGACGTGCTCAAGGATGAAATATTCGGCGCAATGGCGGTGTTCACTGGCGAGCCGCGCAACGCGACGGTCATTGCCCGGGAGGCGAGCACTGTAATGCTGATTCCCGGCGATCAGTTTCTGAGCATGACCCGCACCAATCCGAAAATTGCCCACAGCCTGATCGAAAGCATGGCGCGGCGTATCGACCAGCTCAACAAACAGCTCACAGCCCAGACCTGACTCTCATATTCAGAGGGCGTCAACGCCATTGCCGGGACAAAACGACAGAAATGAAAAAACAGCAGTTGACTTGGTAATGAGAATCGCTATGATTATCACAACTGGTCGCGAGATCAGTCGATATTCTGAAAAGCCCTTGGTTCGGACTCTCAGATTATCTCCTCATCAGGCTAATCACGGTTATTTGACCCGGTTTTTACCGGGTCTTTTTTTGCCTGTGGAAAAGTCATTGCTTACTGAACTGCTTACGCATTTCGGCGCAATAATCCGGTTTCGGTCTGGCCGGTGTGTACCAGACATAATCAGCCATCGCCGCCGTAACCTGACTGCCCTGCTCCGCCAGCATCAACACCGTGGGCGCTTCGGGCGCGCCCAGATCCAGCACATGCAGCGGCACGCCCACATCCTTGCGCGCATGAAACGCCCCCGCCAATAACAACGCAGGCGCGGGCGCCGCCAACAAACGCGAGGCCATGCGCCGATCCCGTTGTTGCTGAACGGCCAGCATCGCCGGCATTTGTGATGACGGCATCAAGCCGCAGTGAGAATCGCCAATCTGCTCCAATAGCGCCTCTTTCACCGACTCAGCGTTGCTGCGCTCACCGCTCAAAACCGGAGGATCACGATAGAACGCGCGAATTTCGATGTTATCGAGATTGGCCGCCAGCAACGGCCAGGATTGCGTCAGGGCGAATCGCACAATCGGTCCGTAGAGATTCCAGTCCCAACCGTCCTGCCAGGCCAATGCAGCAGGAAGATCGGCCGGCGGCGTTGCGGCATGCCGCACTTCATCAACCCGCGACTGTTGATCGGGCGTCAACATTTCCAGCAGGAGACTGCCCTGAGGGCGCGTTTCTTGAAGATTGCGCAGCAACCACAATTGAAGGGCATGGTGATCGGCGCTGTCATGCTGTTCGCCGATAATCATCCGCGCCGATCTGCTGAGCTGCGTCAGTAATTGCTGCGCCGTCAGACTCTCGCCGCTGCGCAAATCACGGATCTCGCCCACGACCGGCGGCGCCGCAACATGCTGGCAACCCGCAAGCCACAACACCGCCAATAGCAAAATCCCGCGCATACCCTCACCTCGATGACGAAATCAACGGGCGATGATCAGCGGATGCCCGCGCTCCGGGTGCGACTGCACCAACACTTCCAGACCGAAAACCGCCTTCAGCGATTCCGGACGCAACACCTGTTGCGGCGTATCCAGCGCCACCGGGCGCCCGCCCTCCAGCAGCAGGATGCGATCACAATAGCGCGCCGCCAGATTCAGATCATGCAGGATCACCAGCACCGCTGCGCCACGATCGGCAAATTCGCGCACCGCCTGCAGCGTCGTGTGTTGATGTAACGGATCAAGCATCGACGTCGGCTCGTCGAGCAGCAACGTCTGCCCCGTCTGCCCCGGCCACAGTTGCGCCAGCACCCGCGCCAGATGCACCCGCTGACGCTCGCCGCCAGACAGCGCCAGATAACTGCGGCCGCTCAGATGCCCCGCATCGGCCGCCCGCAAAGCGTCAGCGACGATCTCCGCATCGCGCAAACGTCCGCTCTGATAAGGCAGCCGCCCCATGCCGACCACTTCTTCGACACGAAAAGCGAAATCCAAGGTCGATACCTGCGGCAACACGGCCAGCCGCTGGGCGCGCTGAGTGCCGCTCCAATGGCTCAATGCCTCACCGTCCAGCAGCACTTCCCCGTCGTGTGCACTCAGCTCACCGCATAACGCGCCGAGCAAGGTACTTTTGCCGGCGCCATTGGGGCCCAGCACACCAAGCACCTCGCCCGGTTCGAGTTGCAGGCTGACGTCGACCAGAACGGTCTTGCGGCCACGGCGGATATGCAGGTTGTGCGCACGCAACATCAGGCACGCCCTCGCAGCAACAGATAAAGGAAGAACGGCGCACCGATGAACGCCGTGACAATGCCGATCGGCAGTTCCGCCGGCGCCAGCGCCAGCCGCGCCACCAGATCCGCCAACAGCAACAGACTGGCCCCCGCCAGCACCGATGCCGGCAGCAATACCCGGTGATCCGGCCCCGCGAGCAAGCGCACCAGATGCGGCACCACCAATCCGACAAAACCGATCATCCCCGCCGCTGCCACTGCCGCGCCGACACCCAGCGCCGTGCAGAACACCAGTTCGCGCTTGAGCCGCTCGACATCGATCCCCAGATGCCCGGCTTCCGATTCGCCGAGCAGCAACGCATTGAGCGCCTTCGCCCGACGTGGAAGCCAAAGTGCAACACCGGCAGTGATGATCAGCAGCGGCCACAACCGCGCATAGCTCGCGCCGTTAAGGCTGCCCAGGTTCCAGAACGTCAACGTGCGCAATGTCGCGTCGTCGGCCAGATAGGTAAACAGCCCCACCGCCGAGCTGGCCAGCGCCGTCAGAGCAATGCCCGCCAGCAACATGGTCGCGACATTTGTCTGCCCGTTACGTCGGCCTAGTCGATAGACCAGCGCTGTAACTCCCAGACCACCGAGAAACGCACACACCGACAGCAGATAAGGCCCGAACCACTCCGGCAATCCGCCAAAAAACGAACCACCGACAATCGCCACCGCAGCGCCCAACGCCGCGCCGCTCGAGACGCCGACCAACCCCGGATCGGCCAGCGGATTGCGAAACAGCCCCTGCATCGCCACCCCGGACAGCGCCAGGACTCCACCAACGGCCAATCCGAGCAATGTACGCGGCAGACGAATCTGCCCGAGAATCAGTTCAGCCTGTTCCAGACCGTCCGGCGCCAGCGGCACCCCGATCAGGCGCAGTGCAGCGCGCAAGGTATCGAACAACGGCAGACTGACCGGCCCCAACGCCAGCGACAGCCAGATCGCCAACAGACACAACAGGATCAGGCCAATAAACAAACCACGGGGTTTGACCAGCGTGGTCATTGGCCGCTCTGGGTCGGGTAGAAACCGTCAGACAGGGTCTTCAGTGCAGCCGGCAAACGCGGCCCGAGCCCGCCTACCAGCAGCGTCGGGTCCAGCTCCAGCACCCGTCCGGTCCTGGCCGCACGGCTGGAATCGAGGATCGGGTTTTCCTTGAACAGCGCCGCTTTTGCCGCCTCGCCGGTCAGCGCACGGTCGGCGAACACCAGCACTTCAGGATCGAGACTGGCCAGGGACTCGACGGAAAACGGCTTGTAACCGGTGTGGGTCGCAAGGTTATGCCCGCCCGCCTGTTGCAGCAGCCAGTCGGCGGCGGTGTCCTTGCCGGCGATCAGCGGTTTGCCGCCGGCATGGCCGAGCACCAACAGCACGCCCGGCGCTTTCTGCTTGGTCTGGGCTTCAGCTACACGAGTCTTTTGCGCATCGAGTTGCTGTTGATAACCTTGCAACAACTGGGCGGCCTGGCTTTCGGCGCCCAACAACTGCCCCAGATGGGTAACGTTTTTCTCCAGCGTCGGCAGATCCGGCTGAGCCGAGAACAACTCCACCTGCACCTTGGCACTGCGAACCTGCGAGATCACTGGCGGCGGGCCCATTTCCTCGGTGCCGATCAGGATGTCCGGGCGCAGGCTGAGAATGCCTTCGGCCGACAGACTGCGCTGGTAACCAATACTCGGCAGCGACTTGAGAGATTGCGGATGCTGGCTGGTGGTGTCGACGCCCACTAACCTGGACTCACCACCCAGCGCACTCACCCACTCCGACAACGCGCCGCCGGCGCTGACCCAACGTTGCGGCAACTCGGCCGCTGCAGCCTGGTGGCTGACCAAAAGTCCGACACACAGCACGGCAACGCGGGTAGTCAGGCGCATAAACAGCTTCCTTGAAAGGTTTTCCCGGGCATCGTAACGGCAGGCCAAGTATCCTCGGCAGCGGCCACCTCGCGACGGGCGAAGGCGGCCATTTGATAATTGTTTGCATTTGAACGTCAAGCTCGGACATATCCGGACACGAGCCGACACTTGAGGATAGTCATGAAGTTTCTCTGCGCGGGCGCCGATCTGGTTGAGGGCGGCAGCCGCGGTTTCGACATCGACGGGAAAAAACTGTTTGCCGTGCGCCGCGCGGGGCAGGCGTATGTCTACCTCAATCGGTGCCCGCATCGGGGCGTTGGCCTGGAATGGCACCCCGACCAGTTTCTGGATCCGAGCAACAGTCTGATCCAGTGCGCCACCCACGGCGCACTGTTTCTGATCGAGGACGGAGAATGTGTCGCCGGTCCGTGCGCCGGGCAATCGCTGACGACCATCCCCTGCCGTGAAGACGCACAAGGGCTGTGGATCGATGTTTAACCGCCGAGCAGCACGTCCAGTCGCCGGTCGACCACCATTTCTTCATGGCTCAAACGCACGCCGTACGCCAGGACTTCGACCCCGCACGCCACAGCCTCGCGCAGCGCAGCGGCGTAGGCCGAGTCGATTTCCTCGGCCGGTCGCACTGCTTCGATACCGGTGAGATTGACGCAGTACAACTGCACCGCACGAATCCCGTCCCGGGCCAGATGCGCCAGTTCACGCAAATGCTTGGCGCCGCGCTCTGTCACCGCATCGGGAAACGCCGCTACTGCCGTACCGTCGAACCCGAGGGTGACGCTTTTCACTTCCACATACGCCGGGCCCGTCGGGTAGTCGAGGCGAAAGTCGATCCGGCTCTTTTCCTGTCCGTACGCCACTTCGCGCTTGAGCCCGGTGAACCCGTTCAATTCACTGATGACGCCGGCCTGCAAGGCCTCTTCGACCAGTGCATTGGCGCGTCCGGTGTTCACGCAAAACAGCCGGCCTTGCGGGGTTTCACCGACTTCCCAGGTGCCGGGCAGCTTGCGCTTCGGATCACTGGAACGGCTGAACCAGGCCTGCCCGCCCTCAACCTGACAATTGAGCATCGAGCCGGTGTTCGGGCAATGAATGGTCAGCAACTCGCCGCCAACGGTTTCGATATCGGCGAGAAAACGCTTGTAACGACGGATCAAGCGGCCTTCTTCGAGAGGAGGATGAAAACGCATCAGCTTTGCCAGCTCTTCAAGCCACGAGCGATGCGTTCCACCGCTTCCTGTAAGCGAGGGAGGTTTTGCGTGTAGGCAAAGCGCACATGATGACCGGCCTGATAGCGACCGAAGTCCAGCCCCGGCGTAAACGCTACATGTTCGGTTTCAAGGAAATGTCGGCAGAAAGCGAAGGCATCGCCGCCGAACTGGCTGATATCGGCATACAAATAGAACGCGCCTTCCGGCTCTACGGCAATGTTGAAACCCAGTTCACGCAATGCCGGCAGCAGGAAGTCGCGACGACGGCCGAATTCGGCGCGGCGCTCTTCAAGAATCGCGATGGTGTCCGGCTCGAAACAGGCCAGCGCCGCATGCTGGGCCATGCTTGGCGCGCTGATGTAGAGGTTCTGCGCGAGTTTTTCCAGCTCACTGACCGCCGCATCCGGCGCCACCAGCCAGCCAAGACGCCATCCGGTCATGCCGAAATATTTGGAGAAACTGTTGAGGACAAATGCACTGTCGTCCACTTCCAGCACACTGGCTGCGTCGGTGCCATAAGTCAGGCCGTGGTAGATCTCGTCCACCACCAGATGCCCGTGACGCGCCTTGATGGCTGTGGATAACCCGGCCAGTTCATCGCGGGTCAGAATCGTACCGGTCGGATTGGCCGGCGAGGCGACCAGCGCACCGACGCTGTCTTGGTCCCAGTGGCGCGCTACCAGATCCGGCGTCAGTTGATAGCGAACGTCCGGGCCCACCGGTACAAGCTGCGCCGCGCCCTCGACCAGTCGCAGAAAGTGCCGGTTGCAAGGATAGCCCGGGTCGGCCAGCAGCCAGTGTTTGCCCGGATCCACCAGCAACGCGCTGGCCAGCAGCAGCGCGCCGGAACCGCCGGGCGTGATGAGAATCCGGCGAGGATCGATGCTCAGGCCGTAGCGCGTTTGATAGAAGCCGGAAATCGCCTCGCGCAGCTCGGGAATGCCACGGGCCGCGGTGTAGCGGGTTTTGCCCGCCGTCAGGGCTTGTTGCCCGGCGCGGATGATCGGCTCGGCGGTGGTGAAGTCCGGTTCGCCGATTTCCAGGTGGATCACGTCGTGGCCAGCGGCCTGCAATTCATTGGCCCGCGCCAGCAGCGCCATCACATGGAACGGTTCGATCGCACGACTGCGCGCACTGTAGGGCTGAGCCATTGGCCTTCCTTCAACGAGGGAAAAGAAACGATTCTACCCATCTGCCGGAACGAGCGAGAACCCGCAGCGGTCACAGCCTCAAGAACACTGGACTGTAACGACCCGAGCGTACATTCCAGGATTGACTAAAATCAGTGATTGAGCAGGTCTGCAACATTGCCCGACATGGCTTGGCAAACATTTGCAAGCCCCACCGGCCGCACCCTCGACATCCGGGAGTAGCGCGGGCCGAATTGATCTGGTAAGTTCGCCCGCTTGCAGCCGCAGGGCCGGCAGGTGTCGGTGATGGAGCAATCCTGCGCAATGGATTACAAGAGTAGAGGCGGTCCATTTCATGCCCACCCAAGCAAAGCAACAGGCAAGTCAGACACTCAGCGGTTTCGAACCCTACGTCCCGGAAGCGGGCGAAGAGTACATGGGCGCTCCAATGCGCGCGCACTTCACCAAGATCCTGACCAAGTGGAAACTGGACTTGATGCAGGAAGTCGACCGCACTGTTGATCACATGAAAGACGAAGCGGCCAACTTTCCTGATCCGGCCGACCGTGCCAGCCAGGAAGAAGAGTTCGCCCTCGAGCTGCGCGCCCGTGATCGCGAGCGCAAACTGATCAAGAAGATCGACAAGACCCTGCAACTGATCGAAGACGAAGAGTACGGCTGGTGCGACTCTTGCGGCATCGAGATCGGCGTCAAGCGCCTTGAGGCCCGTCCGACTGCCGACATGTGCGTCGACTGCAAGAATCTGGCGGAAATCAAGGAAAAGCAGGTCGGCAAATAATCCCGGCCTGAACGAAAAACGGAGCGTGCGAACGCTCCGTTTTTGTTTCTGCTGTTTTTGGACTCTCAAGTAACATCGCCCTCATGACTGCCAACACCTCCCCCGCCTACATTGGCCGCTTCGCCCCGACCCCCAGCGGGCACCTGCATTTCGGTTCGCTGGTTGCCGCCCTGGCCTCTTATCTGGACGCACGCTCGGTGGGCGGCCGCTGGCTGGTGCGCATGGAAGACCTCGATCCGCCCCGCGAAGAGCCGGGCGCGCAAGCGGCGATTCTCAAGGCACTGGAAAGCTATGGCTTCGAATGGGACGGCGAAATGGTCCGCCAGAGCGATCGGCACGAGGCCTACGCTCAAGTGCTCGACAGCCTGTTCAATCACGGCCTGGCCTACGCCTGCACCTGTTCGCGCAAGCAACTGGAGCCGTACCACGGCATTTACCCGGGACTGTGCCGCAACGCCGGCCATGGTCAGGAAGACGCGGCGATTCGCCTGCGCGTGCCGGAGCTGGAATATCACTTCATCGACCGGGTGCAGGGCGAATACCGTCAGCATCTGGGCCGCGACGTGGGGGATTTCGTGATCCGCCGCCGCGACGGTCTTTACGCCTATCAACTGGCGGTGGTACTGGACGACGCCTGGCAGGGCATCACCGACATCGTGCGCGGTGCCGATCTGCTCGACTCCACACCGCGCCAGCTCTATCTGCAGGAATTGCTGGGCCTGCGCCAACCGCGCTATCTGCATCTGCCACTGATTACTCAGCCGGACGGCCACAAGCTCGGCAAGTCCTATCGCTCGCCACCGCTGGAAGCCGATCAGGCCACACCGCTGTTGCTGCGGGCCCTGCGCGCACTGGGGCAAAACCCTGGGCCCGAACTGGCCCACGCCTCGCCGCAGGAACTGTTGAACTGGGGCAGCGGCCACTGGGATGCCTTGAAAATCCCGCGCACACTGACCCTGCCCGAAGCGCAACTGCTGTGACGACACTTGCAGTGGCGCGCCCATCCGTTACCATCGCCGCACGTTTTCGGGCACGCGCATAAAAAAGAGAGGCCGGGATGTACATCTATCGCTTGGTCCTGCTTCTGGTCGTGGGGATCTACCTGTTTTCTCCCGCCATCATGGATTGGTGGATCGACGCTACGGGCGCCTGGTATCGCCCTTATCTGCTCTGGCTGATCCTGATTGTCGTGACCTTCATCCTGCAGAGCCAAAAAGATGCCGATGAGCTTTAGCCTGACCCAGATGCTGCTGATCAGCGCCGCCTACCTGGCCGCGCTGTTCGGCGTGGCGTGGATCAGTGAACGAGGCATGATCCCGCGGGCGATCATTCGCCATCCGTTGACCTACACCCTGTCGCTGGGGGTCTACGCCAGTGCGTGGGCGTTTTATGGCACGGTGGGGCTGGCCTATCAGTACGGCTACGGCTTCCTGTCCAGTTATCTCGGGGTATCCGGCGCGTTTTTGCTGGCGCCGGTGCTGCTGTATCCGATCCTCAAGATCACCCGCACTTATCAACTGTCGTCGCTGGCGGACCTGTTCGCCTTCCGCTTCCGCAGCACCTGGGCCGGTGCGCTGACCACGATATTCATGCTGATCGGCGTCTTGCCGTTACTGGCGTTGCAGATCCAGGCCGTGGCCGACTCGATCGGCATCCTCACCGGCGAGCCGGTGCAGAATCGCGTGGCCCTGGCGTTTTGTGCGCTGATCATTCTGTTCACGATTTTCTTCGGCTCCCGGCACATCGCCACCCGTGAAAAGCACGAAGGACTCGTGTTCGCGATTGCTTTCGAATCGGTGATCAAACTGGTGGCCCTTGGCGGCGTCGGCCTCTACGCGCTGTACGGCGTATTCGACGGCCCGCAACAGCTTGAACTGTGGCTGTTGCAGAACCAGACCGCACTCGCCGCCCTGCACACGCCATTGCAGGAAGGCCCGTGGCGCACGTTGCTGTTGGTGTTTTTCGCCTCGGCGATCGTGATGCCGCACATGTATCACATGACCTTCACCGAAAACCTCAACCCGCGCTCGCTGGTCAGCGCGAGCTGGGGCCTGCCGCTGTTCCTGCTGTTGATGAGCCTGGCGGTGCCGCTGATTCTCTGGGCCGGCCTGAAACTCGGCGCCACCACCAATCCGGAATACTTCACCCTCGGCATCGGCATCGCCGCCAACAGCAAATCGCTGGCATTGCTGGCGTATGTCGGCGGCCTGTCGGCGGCCAGCGGCCTGATCATCGTCACCACGCTGGCCCTGTCGGGCATGGCCCTGAACCATCTGGTGCTGCCGCTCTACCAGCCGCCGGCCGAAGGCAATATCTATCGCTGGCTGAAATGGACCCGCCGGGCGCTGATCGTCGCGATCATCATGGCCGGCTTCTGCTTCTACCTGATGCTCGGCGCCGAGCAGGACCTGGCCAACCTCGGCATCGTCGCCTTCGTAGCGACCCTGCAATTCCTGCCGGGTGTACTGTCGGTGCTGTACTGGCCGACCGCCAATCGCCGCGGCTTTATCGCCGGTCTCCTGGCGGGAATTGTGGTGTGGGTCGTGACCATGCTGTTGCCGCTGGTCGGTAATCTGCAGGGTTTCTATATTCCGCTGCTGAACATGATCTACGTGCTGGACGATACGAGCTGGCACATGGCGGCCATCGCCTCGCTGGCGGCCAACGTCCTGATGTTCACGCTGATTTCGCTGTTCACCAATGCCAGCCCGGAAGAGGCCAGCGCTGCCGAAGCCTGTGCTGTGGATAACGTGCGCCGTCCGCAGCGCCGCGAATTGCACGCCGCCTCTCCGCAGGAATTCGCCACGCAACTGGCCAAGCCGCTGGGCGCCAAGGCTGCGCAGAAAGAAGTCGAACAGGCCCTGCGCGACCTTTATCTGCCGTTCGACGAGCGCCGCCCTTACGCCTTGCGCCGCCTGCGCGACCGGATCGAAGCCAACCTCTCCGGCCTGATGGGACCGAGCGTCGCCCAGGACATGGTGGAAACCTTCCTGCCGTACAAGGCCGGCGGAGAAAACTACGTCACCGAAGACATCCACTTCATTGAAAGCCGCCTGGAGGACTACCACTCGCGCCTGACCGGTCTGGCCGCCGAACTCGATGCACTGCGCCGCTACCACCGCCAGACCCTGCAGGAATTGCCAATGGGCGTCTGCTCGCTGGCCAAGGATCAGGAGATCCTGATGTGGAACAAGGCCATGGAAGAATTGACCGGGATTGCTGCGCAACGGGTGGTCGGCTCGCGCCTGAGCACCATCGCCAATCCGTGGAAAGACCTGCTGCAAGGCTTCATTCACCTGCCCGACGAGCACTTGCACAAACAGCATCTGGCCCTTGACGGCCAGACCCGTTGGCTGAACCTGCACAAAGCCGCGATCGACGAACCGCTGGCACCGGGCAACAGCGGCCTGGTGCTGCTGGTGGAAGACCTGACCGAAACCCAGATGCTCGAAGACAAGCTGGTGCACTCCGAGCGTCTGGCCAGCATTGGCCGGCTCGCGGCCGGTGTGGCCCACGAAATCGGCAACCCGATCACCGGCATCGCCTGCCTCGCACAAAACCTGCGGGAAGAGCGCGAAGAAGATGGTGAGCTGACGGAAATCAGCGGTCAGATCCTCGAACAGACCAAACGCGTGTCACGCATCGTCCAGTCGCTGATGAGTTTTGCCCATGCCGGCAGTCATCAGCACAGTGACGAGCCCGTCTGTCTGGCGGAAGTGGCTCAGGACGCCATCGGCCTGCTGGCCCTGAACCGGCGCAATTTCGAAGTCCAGTTCTACAACCTGTGCGATCCCGATCACTGGGTCGAAGGCGACCCGCAGCGGCTCGCCCAGGTGCTGATCAATCTGCTCTCCAACGCCCGTGACGCCTCGCCTGCCGGCAGTGCAGTGCGGGTCAAGAGCGAAGCCGGCGAACACACGGTCGATCTGATCGTCGAAGACGAAGGCAGCGGTATTCCGTCGAGCATCATGGACCGATTGTTCGAACCCTTCTTCACCACCAAGGATCCTGGCGAAGGCACCGGTCTGGGCCTTGCACTGGTCTATTCCATCGTTGAAGAGCATTATGGACAAATCACCATCGACAGCCCGGCTGATGTTCAGAGCCAGCGCGGCACCCGTATCCGGGTGACATTGCCGCGCCATGTCGAAGCGACGTCCGCTGTGAACTGAGACCGTCGAGAGTATCGAATCAATGCCGCACATTTTGATCGTCGAAGACGAAACCATTATCCGCTCCGCCTTGCGCCGCCTGCTGGAACGTAACCAGTACCAGGTCAGCGAAGCCGGTTCAGTGCAGGAAGCACAAGAACGCTTCAGTATTCCCACGTTCGATCTGATCGTCAGCGACCTGCGACTGCCGGGCGCTCCGGGCACCGAGCTGATCAAGCTCGGCGAGGGCACGCCGGTGTTGATCATGACCAGCTACGCCAGTCTGCGCTCGGCGGTCGACTCGATGAAGATGGGCGCGGTGGATTACATCGCCAAGCCCTTCGACCACGACGAAATGCTTCAGGCTGTCGCGCGGATCCTGCGTGATCGCCAGTCGGCGCCTGCCGCCGGCGAAGCAGCTCCCGCCAAATCGGCCAATGGCAGCGGTAAATCCGCCATCGACAACAGCAACGGCGAAATCGGCATCATCGGCTCGTGTCCGCCGATGCAGGACCTTTACGGCAAGATCCGTAAAGTCGCGCCAACCGATTCCAACGTGCTGATCCAGGGCGAGTCCGGTACCGGTAAAGAACTGGTGGCCCGCGCTCTGCACAATCTGTCGAAACGCGCCAAAGCACCGATGATCTCGGTGAACTGCGCAGCCATTCCGGAAAGCCTGATCGAGTCCGAACTGTTCGGTCACGAAAAAGGCGCGTTCACCGGCGCCAGCGCGGGTCGCGCCGGCCTGGTGGAAGCGGCGGACGGCGGCACGCTGTTCCTCGACGAGATCGGCGAATTGCCACTGGAAGCCCAGGCCCGGTTGCTGCGCGTACTGCAGGAAGGCGAGATTCGCCGGGTGGGCTCGGTTCAGTCGCAGAAAGTCGATGTCCGGTTGATCGCCGCGACCCACCGGGATCTCAAGAGTCTGGCGAAAATCGGCCAGTTCCGCGAAGACTTGTACTACCGCCTCCACGTGATCGCGCTGAAACTGCCCGCCCTGCGCGAGCGCGGCGCCGACGTCAACGAAATCGCCAATGCGTTCCTCGCTCGTCAAAGCGCCCGCATCAACCGCACCGACCTGAAATTTGCCGCCGATGCCGAGCAGGCAATCCGTCACTATTCCTGGCCGGGTAACGTGCGGGAGCTGGAAAACGCCGTTGAGCGCGCGGTAATTCTGAGCGAAAGCCCGGAAATCTCTGCCGACCTGCTGGGCATCGACATCGAACTGGGCGATCTGGAGGACGACGAATTCATCGGCCTGCCGGCGCAAACGCCCGGTAACGCCAGCAGCAGCCACGAGCCGACCGAAGACCTGTCGCTGGAAGACTACTTCCAGCACTTCGTGCTCGAACATCAGGACCACATGACCGAGACCGAACTGGCGCGCAAACTGGGCGTCAGCCGCAAATGCCTGTGGGAACGCCGTCAGCGTCTGGGCATTCCACGGCGCAAGACCGGGGTCGCCAGCGAGAGCTGAACGTGACCTGTCGAGTGTGCGGGTTACCGTTGAAGATGTGAAAAAACTGTTACCTCAGTCTTTTCACGTAACAGAAGCCGGGGTTATCGGTAACGAAACCCCGGCTTTTTTTCGCCCTGCGAAAACGGTCATATCGACCTAACCCCTTGTTTTATTGGGGTTCACAAAAGTTGGCACGGCACCTGCTATATGTTTGGTACAAGAACAATAACAAGCAATGCACAAGACAATAAAAATAAGACGAATCGACTCACGCACAATAAAAACAAGACGGCGAGAGGCGCAGCTAACTGATTCTTTTGGAGAGGCGTTGTATTTGGGGCCAGCCCCACGACCAGGCCGAGAACAACAAAAACTGTCTTAAGACAGAGCCTGTACTGGTTGGATCGCAAGATCACTGCAACACAGCGACCAAAGCAATCCGTTTGCTCTTGGCTCCCGATTGGGAGGGTCATGAAGAAAAAGCTTCATGGCGAGGGCACTCAACAAAAACAAAAAGCCCGAATCAATAATAAAAAGAGCACGCAACTACTTCTTGGGGAGCTTCGGCTCCCCTTGTAGTTTCTCCTTCACGGAAAATCTTCCTTCCGATACATCTTCCCCCCCTCTAGCCTGCGGCTTGCAGCGCAAATCGGCAGCGTCCTACACCATCCCTCGACTAAATGCTAGAATCCCGGCCCATCATGCGGTCATTCTCTGGTATGGCCGAACATTCCTTCAAACAGTGCATCCCATGCTGAAGAAGCTGTTCCAGTCATTCCGAACTCCCCTGCGTCGTACGCAACACATCCGTAGCACGCCTGAAGTCCTCAACAGCGGCCAACATTCGCTGCAGAAGGCGCAATTCAGCCGTTATGCGGTCAACATCGTCGAACGTCTGCAGGGCGCCGGCTACCAGGCCTACCTGGTTGGCGGTTGCGTGCGAGACATGCTGCTGGGCATCACGCCCAAAGACTTCGACGTCGCCACCAGCGCCACCCCCGAGCAGGTGCGTGCCGAATTCCGCAATGCGCGAATCATCGGTCGCCGCTTCAAGCTGGTACACATCCATTTCGGTCGCGAAATCATTGAAGTCGCGACCTTCCGCGCCAATCACCCGCAAAACGAAGACGACGAAGACAGCAACCAGTCTTCGCGCAACGAGAGCGGGCGCATTCTGCGTGACAACGTTTACGGCACCCTGGAAGAGGACGCGCAACGCCGCGACTTCACCATCAATGCTCTGTATTACGATCCGGTCAGCGAGCGCATCCTCGACTACGCCAACGGCGTGCACGACATCCGTAACCAGTTGATCCGTCTGATCGGCGATCCGACGCAGCGTTATCAGGAAGACCCGGTGCGGATGCTGCGGGCCGTGCGTTTCGCCGCCAAGCTCAATTTCGGCATCGAGAAGCACACCGTCCAGCCGATCCGCGAACTGGCGCCGATGCTGCGCGAGATCCCGTCGGCCCGCCTGTTCGAGGAAGTGCTCAAGCTGTTCCTCTCCGGTCATGGCGCCATCACCTTCGAGATGCTGGTCGACCTGCAACTGTTCGCGCCGCTGTTCCCGGCCAGTGCCGATGCGCTGGAACACAACCCGGAATACACCCACACGCTGATCAGCGAAGCGCTGACCAACACCGACCTGCGGATCAAGCAGAACAAACCGGTGACCCCGGCGTTCCTGTTCGCCGCCCTGTTGTGGCCAGCCCTTCCCGCTCGCGTGTTGCGTCTGCAGGAACGTGGCATGCCGCCGATTCCGGCCATGCAGGAAGCCGCTCACGAACTGATCGCCGAACAGTGCCAGCGCATCGCGATCCCAAAACGCTTCACCATGCCGATCCGCGAGATCTGGGACATGCAGGAACGCCTGCCACGCCGCAGCGGCAAACGCGCCGACCTGCTGCTGGACAATCCGCGCTTTCGCGCCGGCTACGATTTCCTGCTGCTGCGTGAGAGCGCCGGTGAACAGACTGATGGCCTGGGCGACTGGTGGACCGATTATCAGGACGCCAACGACAGCGAACGCCGCGACATGATCCGTGACCTCAGCGGTAAGGGTGATGACGCCAGTGGTGCACCGCGCAAGCGTCGCCGCAGCAGCGGTTCCAAGCGCAAGCGCGCCGGCGCACCGAGTGCTACGGGCGAATAAGCGATGGAACGCATCTACATCGGCATGGGCAGCAACCTGGCTGACCCGGCCGAACAACTGCGCAACGCGGTCGACGCGCTGGGGCAATTGCCCGACACCAAACTGGTCGGCGTGTCTGCCTTCTACCAAAGCGACTCGTTGCTGCCGGGCCAACCGCGTTACACCAACGCGGTCGCCGCACTCGACAGCGCGCTCGCCCCGCTGGATCTGCTCGATGCCTTGCAGGCGATCGAAAACGATCAAGGCCGCGAACGCCTGGAACGCTGGGGCCCGCGCACACTGGATCTGGACATTCTGCTGTTCGGTGATCGACTGATCGACGAGCCGCGCCTGAAAGTCCCGCATTACCACATGCAGGAGCGCGCGTTCGTTCTCTATCCCTTGGCCGAACTGGCTGCCGAGGATCTGCGCCTGGCCGATGGCCGCACCCTTGCCGATCTTCTCGCATCATGCCCGTTCGTCGGCCTGGAACGCATTACCTCAAACTGATACCACACCCTGTGGGAGCGAGCTTGCTCGCGAAGGCAATCTAACCGTCAATGTCTGCATTGGCTGACTGACCGCTTTCGCGAGCAAGCTCGTTCCCACAAGTGTTTTTGTAGGACAAAAAAGCGCGAATCTCCCGGCCCGGCCCGCTGAATCGCATCAGTAACGCAGGTAACACTCCCCTCGTAACAATGCGGTAACACACGCAATTGACTTCCTGAGGCCTCATCACGACTATAGGCGTCCCGCTGCCGCCAACCCGGCATACAAGGGCGCAATCCAGGCCTTATAAGCACGACAAAAGAGCGTGCGCCTGAATAGATGACGAATCACGCGCGTTACTCGCAGTAGTTTCCAGAGCGCCTGAACGAGGATTTCTTACATGCCAGCCATCACCCTGACCACGCTCCAGAGCCTCAAGCAGAAAGGTGAAAAGATCACCATGCTGACCTGCTATGACGCGACCTTCGCCCACGCCTGCAACGAGGCCGGTGTCGAAGTGCTGCTGGTGGGCGACTCCCTCGGCATGGTTCTGCAGGGTCATGACAGCACCCTGCCGGTGACCACCGCAGAAATGGCCTACCACGTTGCCAGCGTCAAACGCGGCAACTCTGATGCACTGATCCTGGCGGACCTGCCGTTCATGGCCAACGCCACCCTCGAGCAAACCATGGCCAACAGCGCTCTGCTGATGCAGGCCGGCGCGCACATGGTCAAGGTCGAAGGCGCCTTGTGGCTGGCGGATTCGATCCGCCTGCTGGCCGAGCGCGGTGTGCCGGTCTGCGCCCACATGGGCCTGACCCCGCAAGCCGTGAACATTCTTGGTGGCTATAAAGTGCAAGGTCGCAACGAGAACCAGGCACGCCAGATGCGCGCCGACGCGATCTCCCTGGAGCAGGCCGGTGCAGCCATGCTGTTGCTCGAATGCGTGCCGAGCGAACTGGCGGCTGAAATCAGCCAGGCGGTGAAGATTCCGGTGATCGGCATTGGTGCCGGCAACGCCACCGACGGTCAGGTGCTGGTACTGCACGACATGCTCGGCCTGTCGATCAGCGGCCGTGTGCCGAAGTTCGTGAAGAACTTCATGCAGGGTCAGGACAGCATCCAGTCCGCGCTGAAGGCTTACGTCAGTGAAGTCAAAGCCACCACTTTCCCCGGAATCGAACACGGATTCTCTGCATGAACACCGTCAAAACCGTACGTGAACTGCGCGCCGCCGTGGCGCGCGCCCGCAGCGAAGGCAAACGCATCGGCTTCGTGCCGACCATGGGCAACCTGCACAGCGGCCATATTGCCCTGATCACCAAGGCCACCCAGCGCGTGGACTTCGTGGTCGCGAGCATTTTCGTCAACCCGCTGCAGTTCGGCGCAGGCGAAGACCTCGACAAGTACCCGCGCACCCTGGCGGCGGATCAGGAAAAACTGCTGGAAGCCGGATGCGATCTGCTGTTCGCCCCGACCGTCGAAGAGATGTACCCCGACGGCATGGCCGGTCAGACCCGGGTCAGCGTGCCGCAACTTTCCGAAGGCCTTTGCGGCGCCAGCCGTCCGGGGCACTTCGAAGGCGTGGCGACGGTGGTCAGCAAGCTGTTCAACATGGTCCAGCCGGACCTGGCGATCTTCGGCCAGAAAGACTTCCAGCAACTGGCGGTAATCCGCGCACTCGTGCATGACCTGAACATGCCGATCCAGATCATCGGCGAGCCGACCGTACGCGCCGCCGACGGCCTGGCGCTGTCCTCGCGCAACGGCTTCCTCAGTGAAGAGCAACGCGCCGTGGCGCCGGTGGTCTATCGCACCCTGAACAGCATTGCCGAGTCTATCAAGCAGGGTGAACGCGACTTCCCTGCCCTGATTCAGGCGCAACGCCAGCAACTGGAAGCCGCCGGCCTGCGTCCGGACTACCTGGAAATCCGCCACGCCCTGACCCTGCGTCCGGCCACGGCGGAAGATCGTGATCTGGTGATTCTGGTTGCAGCATTCCTCGGCACCACCCGGTTGATCGACAACCTGCACCTGAACCTCGATACCCCCGCCTGAACACTGCAACAGCAGCATGTGGGAGCGCGCCTGTTCGCTCCCACATTCGTGCCAACTCCCCTTCCTGATCGCATTGCTGAGCACCTGACCATCGGGCAAACTGCCCGCCGGTCCACTGCGCGCGAACGCAGGAACTTGCTCGCATGACTTGCCGTCCGTCGGCCCCCGTCTGTTATCAATGTTAAAAAAGTACCGAAAACAGGTCAGACAAAGCCAAGACAGATCGCGGCGCTGGGTTTACTGTATTCGCCCTGCGCCAAAGTAATCGTGTCGACGCAGTTGCCCCCTCGCCCAAACCTGGCGGGGAGGTCTTTTCAGTGTTCAAAAGGCCGTTCAAGTAAAAAGGAAAACCGCAGCGATGGCGTACTACCGCACTCCTCATGACGTTACCGCTCTGCCTGCCTGGCAAGCGTTGAAAGATCACCGCCAAGCCATGCAGGATTTCAGCATGCGCGAAGCCTTCAACGCCGATCCGCAGCGCTTCAATCAGTTCACTCTCAGCAGCTGCGGACTGTTTCTCGACTATTCGAAGAATCTGATCAACGCCGAGACCCGCAACCTGCTGGTGGGTCTGGCCAATGAAGTCGATCTCAAGGGCGCGATCAAGGCGCTGTTCGACGGCGAAATCGTCAATTCCTCCGAAGGCCGCCCGGCGCTGCACACCGCCCTGCGTCGCCCGGTCGGCGACAAGCTGTCGGTCAACGGCGTCAACGTGATGCCTGAAGTACACAAGGTGCTGAACCAGATCACCGATCTGGTGGGCCGCATCCACGACGGTCTGTGGCGTGGTTACACCGAGAAGCCGATCACTGACGTTGTGAATATCGGCATCGGTGGCTCGTTCCTCGGCCCCGAGCTGGTCTCCGAAGCCCTGCTGTCCTACGCCCAGAAAGGCGTGCGTTGCCACTATCTGGCGAATATCGACGGCAGCGAGTTCCACGAGCTGACGCAAAAACTGCGCGCCGAGACCACGCTGTTCATCGTGTCGTCGAAGTCGTTCAACACCCTCGAAACCCTGAAAAACGCCCAGGCCGCCCGTGCCTGGTACCTGGCCCAGGGTGGTTCGGAAGCCGAGCTGTATCGCCACTTCATCGCCGTATCGAGCAACAACGCGGCAGCCGTGGCCTTCGGTATCCGCGAAGAAAACATCTTCCCGATGTGGGACTGGGTCGGCGGTCGTTACTCGCTGTGGTCGGCCATCGGCCTGCCAATTGCGCTGGCCATCGGCATGTCCAACTTCAAGGAACTGCTGTCCGGTGCGTACACCATGGACCAGCATTTCCAGAGCGCGCCGTTCGAACAGAACATGCCGGTGCTGCTGGCGCTGCTCGGCGTGTGGTACGGCAACTTCTGGGGCGCGCAAAGCCACGCGATCCTGCCGTACGACCACTACCTGCGTAACATCACCAAGCACTTGCAACAGCTGGACATGGAATCCAACGGCAAGAGCGTGCGTCAGGACGGCACCGCCGTATCGACCGACACTGGCCCGGTGATCTGGGGTGGCGTCGGCTGCAACGGTCAGCACGCTTACCACCAGTTGCTGCACCAGGGCACCCAACTGATTCCGGCCGACTTCATCGTGCCGATCGTCAGCTTCAACCCGGTCTCCGACCACCATCAGTGGCTCTACGCCAACTGCCTGTCGCAGAGCCAGGCACTGATGCTCGGCAAGACCCTGCCGGAAGCCGAAGCGGAACTGCGCGACAAGGGCATGAGCGAAGACCAGGTGCAGAAACTCGCGCCGCACAAGGTGATCCCGGGCAACCGTCCGAGCAACACCCTGGTGGTCGAGCGAATCAGCCCGCGTCGTCTCGGCGCACTGGTGGCGATGTACGAACACAAAGTCTTCGTGCAAAGCGTGGTCTGGGGCATCAACGCCTTCGACCAATGGGGCGTGGAGCTGGGCAAGGAACTGGGCAAGGGCGTCTACAACCGCCTGGTCGGCAGCGAGGAAACCGCCGCCGAAGATGCATCCACCCAAGGCCTGATCAACTACTTCCGCGGCCGTCACCGCGGCTGATTTGATCGCTCTGCAGTCACCCTGTGGGAGCGAGCTTGCTCGCGATTGCGGTTATTCACTCAACATCCACGTTGACTGACATTCCGCCTTCGCGAGCAAGCTCGTTCCCACAGTCGTTTGTGGATGACTTGAACCTGTTGGACTCTCGGCGCATCTTTATCCTTGTCGCACAACAAGAATAAGGAACCGTCATGTTCGATATCAGCACGTTCCCCAAAGCCGATGCCGTCCGCCGGGCTGCACAGTTGAGTCAGGACGACTACCAGCGCCTGTACCGCGAATCCATTGAACACCCCGGCACCTTCTGGGCCGAACAGGCCACCCGCTTCCTCGACTGGAGCACACCGTGGCAGACCGTCCAGCGCTATGACCTGAAGACCGGTGAAGCCGCCTGGTTTGCCGGCGGCAAGCTGAACGTCAGCTACAACTGCATCGACCGCCATCTGGAAACGCGCGGCGATCAGACCGCCATCCTCTGGGAAGGCGACGACCCTGCCGAATCGACGCAAATCACCTACAGCAAACTCCATCACCACGTCTGCCGCCTGGCCAATGTGCTGAAAAGCCGTGGCGTGAAGAAAGGTGACCGAGTGTGCATCTACATGCCGATGATCCCCGAAGCGGCCTACGCCATGCTCGCCTGCGCGCGGATCGGCGCGATTCACTCGGTGGTGTTTGGTGGTTTCTCCCCGGACTCCCTGCGCGACCGCATTCTCGATGCCGACTGCCGCACCGTGATCACCGCCGACGAAGGCGTGCGCGGTGGCAAGTTCGTGCCGCTGAAACAGAACGTCGACAAGGCCCTGCAGAGTTGCCCGAATGTCAGCACCGTCGTGGTGGTCGAGCGCACTCAGAACAAAGTTGACTGGGTCGAAGGCCGCGACCTCTGGTATCACCAGGCCGTGCGTGATGTCAGCGACGATTGCCCGCCGGAACCGATGGACGCCGAAGACCCGCTGTTCATCCTCTACACCTCCGGCAGCACCGGCAAACCCAAGGGCGTGCTCCACACCACCGGCGGTTACCTGTTGCAAGCGGCGATGACCTTCAAGTACGTGCTCGACTACCGCGACGGCGAAGTGTTCTGGTGCACCGCCGACGTCGGCTGGGTCACCGGCCACAGCTACATCGTCTACGGCCCGCTGGCCAACGGCGCAACCACGCTGATCTTCGAAGGCGTACCGAGTTACCCGAGCACTTCGCGATTCTGGCAGGTGATCGACAAACACAAGGTCAACATCTTCTACACCGCGCCGACAGCGTTGAGGGCGTTGATGCGTGAAGGCGCCGGCCCCTTGCAGGAAACGTCACGCGAAAGCCTCAGATTGCTCGGCAGCGTCGGTGAGCCGATCAACCCGGAAGCGTGGGAATGGTATTTCAACGTGGTCGGCGAACAGCGCTGCCCGATCGTCGATACGTGGTGGCAGACCGAAACCGGCGGCATCATGCTCAGCCCGCTGGTCAGCGCCCAGCGAATCAAACCGGGCTGCGCCACCCAACCGATGTTCGGCGTGCAACCGGTGCTGCTCGATGAACACGGCAAGGAAATCAAGGGCGCCGGCAGCGGCGTATTGGCGATCAAGTCGAGCTGGCCGGCGCAGATCCGCAGCGTCTACGGCGATCCGCAGCGCATGGTCGACACCTACTTCAAGCCCTACCCCGGTTACTACTTCACCGGCGACGGCGCCCGCCGCGACGAGGATGGCGATTACTGGATCACCGGGCGCATCGATGACGTCATCAATGTCTCCGGCCATCGCATCGGCACCGCCGAGGTGGAAAGTGCGCTGGTACTGCACGACAGCATCGCCGAGGCCGCCGTGGTCGGTTATCCCCACGACGTCAAAGGCCAGGGGATATACGCGTTCGTTACACCGATGAACGGCACCGAGCCCACCGATGAACTGAAGAAAGAACTGCTGGCCCACGTCAGCAAGGAAATCGGCAGCTTCGCCAAACCGGACCTGATCCAGTGGGCCCCGGCCCTGCCGAAGACCCGCTCGGGCAAAATCATGCGGCGGATCCTGCGCAAGATCGCGTGCAACGAACTCGACAGCCTCGGAGACACCTCGACGCTGGCGGATCCGAGCGTGGTGCAGGGCTTGATCGATAAACGCTTGAACCGGTAAGGGCGCAAAAGCATCGCGGGCAAGCTTGCTCCCACCAGGACTTTTGATCGTCTGCGGGAGCGAGTCTGCTCGCGATGGCTACCCTCGACTGCCTGCCAAACTGCTAAACTCCCGCGCCCCGATTCCCTCCAGCAAGGCGCCCGCATGTCTTCCTTGAACCTGGCGCTGCGCGCCGCACTCGATCAACGCCAGGATCTGCTCGCCGAGCTGCACCGCCAGGGCACCGACTGCTATCGGCTGTTCCACGGCAGCCAGGAAGGCGCCGGCGGCCTGACCATCGATCGCTACGGCCCGCAACTGATGGTGCAAAGTTTCCACCAGACGCTGGCGCGCGAAGACCTGCTGCAACTGCACGCCATGGTCAACCAGACCCTGGGACTGGAAACGCTGCTGGTCTACAACGACCGCTCCCGTGGCAACTCGCGGATCGACCGTGAAGACAGCGTCTACCGCGCCGAAGACGCGGCGCTGGTCGATCTGGTCGGCCACGAATGGGGCCTGAACTATCGTGTACGCGGACGCCATGCCGGGCAGGATCCGCTGCTGTTCCTCGACCTGCGCAACACCCGCGGCTGGGTCAAGGATCACGCCAAGGGCAAAAGCGTGCTCAACCTGTTCGCCTACACCTGCGGCGTCGGTCTCAGCGCAGCGGCCGGCGGTGCGCGCGAGGTGTGCAACCTGGATTTCGCCGAGGGCAATCTGGCGGTCGGCCGCGAGAACGGTCAGCTCAACCCGCACCTGCCGACCATGGAATTCATCCAGTCCGACTACTTCCCGGCGATCCGCCAACTGGCCGGCCTGCCGATCAGCCAGCGTCGCGGGCAGAAACTGCCGAGCTATCAACGCCTGGAACAGCGCCAGTACGATCTGGTGCTCCTCGACCCGCCCGCGTGGGCCAAGAGTGCGTTCGGCACCGTCGACCTGCTGCGTGATTATCAAAGCCTGCTCAAGCCCGCCCTGCTGACCACCGCCGAGCATGGCGTGCTGATCTGCTGCAACAATCTGGCGAAAGTCAGCATGGACGACTGGCGCGAACAAGTGCTGCGCTGCGCTGAAAAAGCCGGGCGGCCGGTGCGCGAATGGAGCGTGATGACCCCGGGCCGGGACTTCCCGTCGATGGATCAGCAGCCACCGCTGAAGACCCTGATTCTTCAGCTCTGATTGCTGCGAAGGAAATTTCCCACGGAAAAATCTGAACAATCCTGAGCATGGGCATTTGCTTCGGAACCGGAATCGCGTGCCATACTCCAAGGCACTCCGATTCAGACAGATGAAGCCGCACATGCCCAAAGGATTGATTCGCGCGATTGGCGCCCTGTTGACTGCTCTGGCCCTCTACAGCCTGCTGGGCTTCCTGATTTTGCCGGGCATTGCGCTCAGGGTGGTGAATCAGCAACTGGCCAACTACGCCACGGTGCCCGCGCATCTGCAGCGCATCGAGCTCAACCCGTTCAGTCTTGAGCTCACGCTATGGGGCCTGGTGATCGGCGAGCCGGGCAAGGAACAGGTCGGATTCGAACGTCTGTACGCCAACCTGCAACTCGACAGCCTGTGGACCAAAGCCCTGCATCTGTCGGACATCGAACTGGAAAAATCCAAGACCGAGATCCTGTTCGCCAAGGACGGCCAGCTCAATCTGCTGGGCCTGTTCAAGCTCCCGGCCAGCGAACCCGCCCCGGCCGATCCGGACGCCAAACCATTTCCGCTGCGCATCGACCGGATCCAGCTGGCCGGCGGCAACCTGCATTTCGTGGATGCACGCCCCAGCGAGCCGATCGAATTTCTTTACGACAAACTCGATTTCGAACTGAAAAACCTCAGCACTCTGCCCGAAGACAACGCCGACATGACCCTCGTCGCGATCGGACCGGCCGGTGGACAGATCGACTGGAAAGGCAACTTCAGCCTGGTTCCGATCGCCTCTGAAGGCACTCTCAAGATCACCGACGGCCAGATGAAAGCGTTCTGGCCTTACGTGCGCGACGCCGTGCCACTGGTGCTGGAAAACGGGGTGGTCAGCCTGAGCACCGATTACAAGCTCAACCTGTCCAAGGAAACCGAACTGCTGCTGAGCAACGTGGCGGTCAACATCGCGCCGTTCGCCATCAAGGCGCCGGACGGGCGTCAACTGGCGAAACTCGAGCGCCTCGACGTCAGCGACACCACCGTGGATCTGGCCAAACAGCAAGTGGTGGTCGGCAAGATCCGCAGTCAGAAACTGGAGACCTGGGCAGCGCTGGAAGCGGACGGACAGCTGGACTGGCAAAAACTGTTCGCCAGCCAGCCATCGAAACCCGCCGCCAAAGCTGCGGCAGAACCGAAAAGCGCTCCAGCGGCCGCCGACTCGCCGAAACCCGAGCCGACCGCGCCGAGCAAACCGTGGCAAGTGCTGCTCAAGGACGTGCAACTGCGTGACTATAAGGTGCATCTGGCCGATCGCTCGGCGAAGCCGGAAGTGACTCTGGATGTCACCCCGCTGAACGTCGATCTGCAGAATTTCGACAGCCTCAATGGCTCGCCCTTCAACCTCAGGCTCGACACCGGGCTGGGCAAGCAAGGCAAGATCAGCGCCGACGGCGTGGTCAATCTGGCCCCTGTCACCGCGCAGCTCAACGTGAAAACCCAGGACATCGACCTGCGGGTCGCGCAGTCCTACATCAACCCGTTCATTCGCCTCGAACTGCGCAGCGGCATGCTCGGCAGCGACCTGAAAGTGAACCTGAAAAGCACCGCCCCCCTGGCCCTCAGCGTCACCGGTCGTGCTCAGGTCGATCAGTTGCACACCCTCGACACCCTGAAAACCCGCGACTTCCTCAAGTGGCAGCAAGTGGTGGTCGAAGGCCTCAACTATCAGCACGGCGACAGCCTGTCGATCGACAGGATCAACCTGTTCCAGCCGTACGCACGGTTCATGATCAACGATGACCGCACCACCAACATCGACGACCTGCTGATCCCGCAGCCAGCCGATTCCGGGGCGAAGACCGCTGCGGCGAAACCGGCGAGCAATGACAAACCTCTGGGCATTCACATTGGTGGCATCGCGATCAATGACGGCTCGGCCAACTTCGCCGACTTCAGCCTGACCCCGAACTTTGCCACCGCAATCCAGCAGCTCAACGGCCAGATCGGCACCATCGACAGCCGTCAGGCGAAACCGGCCAGCGTCGACGTCAAGGGCAAGGTCGACCGCTATGCGCCGGTAACCATCAAGGGCGCGGTCAATCCGTTCGACCCGATGGCCAGCCTCGACATCGCCACCAGTTTCAAACGCGTCGAACTGACCACCCTGACCCCCTACTCCGGCAAGTTCGCCGGCTACCGGATCCGCAAGGGCCGGCTCAACCTCGACCTGCATTACCTGATCACCAAAGGCCAGCTCAAGGCCGAGAACAAAGTGGTGGTCGAACAGCTGCAACTCGGTGAGAAAGTCGACAGTCCGGATGCCGTGAGCCTGCCGCTGAAACTGGCGATCGCGCTGCTCAAGGATGTCGACGGCAAGATTTCCATCGAGCTGCCGGTGACCGGCGACCTGAACAATCCGCAATTCAGCGTGATGCCGATTGTCTGGCAGACCCTGCGCAACCTGATCGTCAAAGCCGCCGCCGCACCGTTCAAGCTGATTGGCGGTCTGGTCAGCGGTGGTGGTTCCGAAGACCTCGGCACCGTGTCCTTCGCACCGGGTTCCAGTGACCTGAGCAAAGACGCCGAAGCGGCGCTGGTGAAACTGTCGCAAGCGCTGAAAGAGCGTCCGGCCCTGCGTCTGGAAATCGAAGGCACCGCTGCGAAAAGCAGTGACGGCCCGTTACTCGCCGAACAGCGTCTGGAACGTGAATACCAGTACAACTACTACAAGATGCTCCAGCGCCGGGGCGACAAGGTGCCGGCTCAGGCTTCGCTGATCCAGGTACCGGATAACGAAAAAGGTCCGCTGCTCGAGGGCATCTACCGTACCCGTCTGAAAACCCAGCCACCGGCCGAATGGAAGGATCTTGGCAAGGAAGAACGCACGGCGAAAATGCGCGCCGACGTGATCAAGTTCTGGAGTTCCAGCGACGTGCTGTTGCGCCAGCTCGGTCAGGACCGGGCCAGCAGCATCAAGGATTACCTGGTGGACAAGGGCCAACTGGCCGACGATCGCGTGTATTTCATCGACGCCAATCTCGGCGAAGCGGAGAGCGACGGCCGCGTGGTGACACAAATGCATCTGGATGCCGAGTGATGAACGGCAAATGGTTGACGGCACTGGGGCTGGCGTTGATCGCCAGCCAGGCTGCGGCGTCCGATACCTTGCGCTGCGGCAGCCAGCTTGTAAGCCTCGGCGACCGCGCCAGCGAGGTGCTGCAAAAATGTGGAGAGCCGGTCAGTCGCGATCTGCTCGGCTACAAGCGCAGCGCCAACCGCCGGGAAGAGTTTCAGGTCGAGGAATGGACCTATGGCCCGAGCAACGGCATGTATCAGTACCTGCGCTTTGAAGGCAATCGTCTGAAACAGATCAACAGCAAACGCGGCAACTGACCTTCCACTTTTTCTGCCCCTGAAATAGAACAGGCCCCGACATGAATGCCGGGGCCTGTAATGGCCACAATCCGTGTGGCCGTTCGCATGAACTCTAAAGTGCGGCAGACGTATTGCTCGGCCCGCCTGTCGCGTCTTCTCCCGGTCCAGGCGAGAAGTCTTGCCTTACTCGGCTTTCAGGCCGTCAGCGGAGACCGCTTTAACGCCTTTGATTTTCTTGGCGATGGCAACGGCCATTTCTTTTTGCGAGTCGGTCACGGCAACCGTGGAGGACAGCGACACGACGCCTTTGTTGGTTTCTACTTTGATATCAGTGCCTGGAATACCTTTTTCGGTGACCAGATCCGCTTTTACTTTGGTCGTGATCCAGGTATCGGAAGTAGCTTCTTTCGCTTTGGTGACTTCACCGGCAGCCAGGGTCATCGGCGCCTGAGTGGTTTGAGTCGATTGAGCAAATGCACCGGAAGCCATGGTCAGGGTCAGCGCGGTAGCAGCAGCGGCAGTGATAGCGAACTTCTTCATACGAGTAACTCCTGTTTTTTCTGGAAAGTCTGCTGGTTGTCTTGTCAGCAGGGTTACTGGAGATATTGCGAACGCTGTGCCAACTTTGAAGTACAGAATAAAACTATATAAATCAAATAGTTATGAAATAAAGATTTTTTCGAAATCATGCATATTGCATGACTGGTGATTTAACTGCATGCAACTTGCAGACAATAGCTGGCGGCTTAAGACCATGAATCCAGTAGATATTTTCGTGCAAAGAAAAACCCCGCCGGTTTGGCGGGGCGTGATGTCACATTGATTGGATCAAGCTCCTGTGCATTGTTTAGGCAGGTATTCCTGCGCAGCAGTGCTGGTGCAAGTCCAACCTGTAGTCGCGTCACGGGTCAAGGTAATGGTCTTACTCAGCACGGGAGCCGGCGCGTTGATCAATGTGCACACAATTGTCCCGGCACCAGTTGATGCAGTACCAGTTACAGCCAACGTGCAGTTACTAGTGGCAGCAGCACCGCCAGGCCCGGTGTTTGCCGTAGTAGGTGCAGTACCGGCATTGATGACGTCCTCATACGGGACCTTCATCGCCGAGATTTCCGCCAGCCCCGCCGTTACCTTCGACCGCGCCTGATATTTGGAGTACTGCGGCAAGGCAATCGTCGCCAGAATCCCGATGATCGCCACAACGATCAGCAGCTCGATCAGAGTGAAACCTTGTTGTTTCTTCATAGACACGCTCCATGCATGAGTCGGAATCTCATGATCTGAACAGGTCTCAGCACAGCCCGTGCCAAGCGCTCGCAGCCCCCGCCCACGGGGCGCCATCCGGCTGACGTGCCGATTCCTACAACCCGAAACCGCACTATCTGACACTTTTTGTCACCTGCACCCCGCGTGTTTGGCGCTGTCACTTGACTAGGCTATAAGTCATGAACGGCAAGCACGTGGAAACCCCATGAATGACATCGCTCTGAGCGGTCTGGCCAAACAGCTGGTCAAGGCCGAATTGCTCACGGAAAAGAGTGCCCAGCAAGCCTGGCAACAGGCGCAGCGCAATCGGCTGTCGCTGGTCAGTTACCTGGTGCAGAACAAACTGGTGAAGAGCTGGCAGGTCGCCGAGATTGCCTCGGAGCATTTCGGCATGGCATTTCTCGACCTCAATTGCCTCGACAAGGAAACCCAGCCCAAGGGCCTGGTCAGTGAAAAACTGGTGCGCCAGCACCACGCCCTGCCCCTCTGGCGGCGCGGCAACAAACTGTTCGTGGGGATTTCCGACCCGAGCAATCATCAGGCGATCAATGACATTCAGTTCAGCACCGGGCTGAGCACCGAAGCCATTCTGGTCGAGGACGACAAGCTCACCGACGCTATCGAAAAGTTCTTCGACACCCACGCCACCGGCCTGGAGGAGATGGCCGATGTCGATCTCGACGGGCTGGACATCGAGTCGGTCGACGACAGCAAGCAGGACACGCTCGGCGGAATCGACGCGGACGATGCCCCGGTGGTGCGCTTCGTTCACAAGATGCTGCTCGATGCGATCAAGAGCGGCTCGTCCGACCTGCACTTCGAGCCTTACGAAAAGAACTACCGCGTGCGGGTGCGCACCGACGGCATTCTGCGGGAGGTGGCCAAGCCGCCGATTCAACTGGCCGGGCGCATTGCCGCACGCCTGAAAGTCATGGCCAGCCTGGACATTTCGGAACGGCGCAAACCCCAGGACGGGCGGATCAAGATGCGTCTGTCGAAGAGCAAATCGATCGATTTCCGGGTCAACACCCTGCCCACCCTATGGGGCGAGAAAGTGGTGATGCGGATCCTCGACCCGTCCAGCGCCCAGATCGGCATCGATGCCCTCGGCTACGAGCCGGAGCAGAAAGACCTGTACATGGCCGCCCTCAAGCAGCCGCAAGGCATGATTCTGGTGACCGGCCCCACGGGGTCGGGCAAGACCGTTTCGCTGTACACCGGGCTGAATATCCTCAATACCGTCGACATCAACATCTCCACTGCTGAAGACCCGGTGGAGATCAACATGGAAGGCATCAACCAGGTCAACGTCAACCCACGTCAGGGGATGGACTTTGCCCAAGCCCTGCGCTCGTTCCTGCGCCAGGACCCGGACGTGATCATGGTCGGCGAGATCCGCGACCTCGAGACCGCCGAAATTGCGATCAAGGCTGCCCAGACCGGGCACCTCGTGTTGTCCACCCTACACACCAACAGCGCGGCGGAAACGCTGACCCGCCTGCACAACATGGGCATTCCCGGCTTCAACATCGCAACGTCGGTGAGCCTGATCATTGCCCAGCGGCTGGCGCGAAAACTCTGCAGCCATTGCAAGAAACCCATCGAGATCCCCCGCGAGACACTGATCAAGGAAGGCTTCCCCGAGGAACGCGTCGGCCATTTCACGATCTATGAGCCCTCCGGTTGCGATCACTGCAACGGCGGGTACAAGGGTCGCGTGGGGATTTATGAAGTGGTGAAGAACACTCCCGAGCTGCAACGGCTGATCATGGCCGAAGGCAACTCACTGGAAATCGATACCCAGATGCGCCGGGACGGCTTCAACGACCTGCGCACCTCGGGCCTGATCAAGGCCATGCAAGGCATTACCAGCCTTGAAGAAATCAACCGGGTCACCAAGGACTGAACATGGCGGTCAAGGCAGCGAAAATCAGCGTCTACGCCTGGGAAGGCACGGACCGCAAAGGCAGCAAGGTGACCGGCGAGTTGAGCGGCCAGAACCCCGCACTGGTCAAGGCCCAATTGCGCAAGCAGGGCATCAACCCCGGCAAGGTGCGCAAGAAATCCGCCTCGCTGCTGAGCTTCGGCAAACGCATCAAGGCCCAGGACATTGCCCTGTTCACCCGGCAGATGGCGACCATGATGAAGGCCGGCGTACCACTGTTGCAGTCGTTCGACATCATTGGCGAAGGCTTCGAAAACCCGGCCATGCGCAAACTGGTGGACGAGGTGAAACAGGAGGTCGCCGCCGGTAACAGCTTTGCCGCCGCACTGCGCAGGAAGCCGCAACATTTCGACGAGTTGTACTGCAACCTGGTGGATGCCGGCGAGCAGTCCGGCGCCCTCGACACCCTGCTGGAACGGGTTGCGACCTACAAGGAAAAGAGCGAAAGCCTCAAGGCCAAGATCAAGAAGGCCATGACCTACCCCACGGCCGTAGTGCTGGTGGCGGCGGTGGTCACCGGGATTCTGCTGATCAAGGTGGTGCCTCAGTTTCAGTCGGTGTTCTCCGGCTTCGGTGCCGAGCTGCCGGCGTTCACGCTGATGGTCATCAGCCTGTCCGAATTCATGCAGCAATGGTGGTGGGCGATTCTCGGTTTGCTGGTGGCCGTTTTTTTCGGCACCCGCCATGCCCTGAAAAAATCCCAGGCCTTGCGCGACCGGCGCGACGCCTGGTTTCTCAAGCTGCCGCTGGTGGGCACCCTGATGTACAAGTCCGCCGTGGCGCGGTTCGCCCGGACCCTGTCGACCACCTTCGCGGCCGGCGTGCCGTTGGTGGAAGCGCTGGATTCGGTGGCCGGGGCCACCGGCAACGTGGTGTTCAAGCGCGCCGTGCTGCGCATCCGCCAGGACGTTTCCACCGGCATGCAACTGAATTTCTCGATGCGCGCCACCGGCATCTTTCCGAACATGGCGGTGCAGATGACCGCCATCGGCGAGGAATCCGGCGCACTGGACGAGATGCTCGACAAGGTCGCGGGCTTCTATGAGGACGAAGTGGACAATATGGTCGACAACCTCACCAGCCTGATGGAGCCGTTCATCATGGTGGTGCTGGGGGTGATCGTCGGCGGTCTGGTGGTGGCGATGTACCTGCCGATCTTCCAACTCGGCTCAGCGATCTGACATGCCTATCGACGAACTCTTCAGTCTGTATCCGCTGGCCTTTGTTTTCACCGCCTTGCTGCTCGGGCTGGTGGTCGGCAGTTTTCTCAACGTGTTGGTCTGGCGCCTGCCAAAAATGCTTGAACGCGAATGGCGCCAGCAGGCTCACGATGTTCTGGGACTGCCCGGCGAAACGTCGTTGCCCACCTACAATCTGATGCTGCCGCACTCGCAATGCCCCCATTGCGGCCACCGGATCCGCGCATGGGAAAACATTCCTGTATTGAGTTACGTGTTCCTGCGCGGGCGCTGCTCGAGTTGCAGCACACCGATCAGCAAGCGTTACCCGCTGACCGAACTGGCCTGCGGCCTGCTCTCGGCATTCATCGCCTGGCACCTGGATTTCGGCTGGCCGGCGTGCCTGCTGATCGTGCTGACCTGGGGCCTGTTGGCCATGAGCCTGATCGATATCGAGCACCAGTTGCTGCCTGACGTACTGGTGCTGCCACTGCTGTGGCTGGGGCTGATCGTCAACAGCTTCGAGCTGTTCGTATCGCTGCACGACGCACTCTGGGGGGCGGTGCTGGGCTATATGGCGCTGTGGTCGGTGTTCTGGCTGTTCAAGCTGATTACCGGCAAGGACGGCATCGGCCACGGCGATTTCAAGTTGCTGGCACTGCTCGGAGCGTGGGGCGGCTGGCAGATTCTGCCGCTGACCATCCTCCTGTCCTCACTAGTGGGCGCCGTGCTCGGGGTGATTTTGCTCAAACTGCGCGACCAGAAAACCTCGACCCCGATCCCCTTCGGCCCGTATCTGGCAATTGCCGGCTGGATTGCCTTGCTCTGGGGTGGTCAAATAACCGGCTTCTATTGGCAGTTTGTCGGTTTGAAATGAATAGCCCTGTGGAAAAACCCTGGATTCTCGGCCTGACCGGTGGCATCGGCAGCGGCAAAAGCGCCGCCGCCCAGCACTTCATCGATCTTGGTGTTCACGTGGTGGACGCCGATCACGCGGCGCGCTGGGTGGTCGAACCGGGCCGCCCGGCGTTGGCGAAGATCGCCGAGCACTTCGGCCCGGAGGTGTTGCAGGCCGACGGCACGCTGGATCGTGCGGCCCTGCGCAAATTGATTTTTGAAGTGCCGGAGCAACGACGCTGGCTCGAAGCCCTGCTGCATCCGCTGATCGCCGAGGAAATCGCCCATCATCTGGCGCAGGCACAATCGCCTTACTCGATTCTGGTCTCGCCGCTGCTGATCGAATCCGGGCAATACGCGATGACCCAGCGAATCCTGGTCATCGACGCCCCGCAACAATTGCAGATCGAACGGACCTTGCAGCGTGACCAGACCAGCGAACAGCAGGTCCAGGCGATCCTCAAGGCCCAATTAAGCCGCGAAGACCGCGTCAGCCGTGCCGATGACGTGGTGGTCAACGACCGCGACCTCGCCTGGCTGCACAGCGAGGTCGAGCGCCTGCATCACTTTTACCTGACTTTATCCGGAGGCCAATCATGAGCCAGACCCCAACCGTCAACTGCCCGACTTGCGGCGCGCCCGTGGAATTCACCCCGCAAAACCAATACCGTCCGTTCTGCTCGGACCGCTGCAAGCTGATCGACCTCGGCGCCTGGGCGTCGGAAGAACACAAGATTCCGGTGGCCCCGGATGCCGAGGACGAACTGTTTTCCGGCGATTTCGACCCGCGTCACTGATCCCGTTCAGGGCCGCATGAAGCCATAGTCCTGATCGTCGTCGAGGTTTTCCGCCAGAAAACGCAACTCGTCGGCCAGGTCTTCGGCGTTACGCACCGCCTTGCTCTGCTGCACCACCGCACTGAGCAAGGCGCGCAGGCTCAGGCCCGGATCGAACCCCACCTCCTGCGCCATCTCCAGACTCTGCCGGGTTTCCTGCCTCGCCCACTCGTACACGCTCATGCCGCTGCTCCTGAAGGAATTTGGCCGAGCATGAAATGCCGCGCACCGGGTGGATTTGATGTGGATCAAGACTTGGGATCGTCGTCCTTCCAGGGCGCCGAAAGGTAGCGGGTGCGGTTGAAGGTCTCCAGCCATTCCGGGCAGAACACCACCAGCGCGCTGACCACCATGCCGTTGATGAAGGCTTCGGGAAAAATCAGCAACCACAGGTAACCGATGAAGTCTTCCAGCCATTCGGGCATCGCAAACAGGCCGTCGTACCAGAGCAGCGTCAGGCTCAGCGACAGGCAGAACAACGCCGACAGCGCGGCGGCGAAAAAGCCGGAACAAAAGATGTACACGAACGGATTGCGCGGCTGGGCGCGCTCGACCAGGATCGCCACGCATTCGGTAATCAACACCGGGAGCAGAATCAGCAAGGCACCGTTGACCCCGACGGCCACCAGATCCTGACGCCCCAACAGCACCAGCCCCAGCTGCGCCACCAGTGCCCCGACAATTGCCAGCGGCCAGTCCAGCAGCAGCGTCACTGCCGTCATGCCAATGAAGTGGTAAGACACGCCGGTATCGAAATCCCTGCGCACCAGCCACAGCAGAAACAACGCGAACACCGTACCGAACAGCAAATGCTGACGTCGGTTGTCACTGAACAACTCGACCCACGGTGCGCGTGCAATCGCCCAGAGCAGCACCGGCAGGTAAATCAGCCATCCCAGCAGCAGGCTCGCAGACGACAGCAGCTCGGCGCCGATCATGGGCGAGCCTGCTCCAGTGCCTCACGCAGTTCAGCCGCCTGGGTGTATTCATGCCGGGCCAGCAAGCGTCCGTCCTTGAGTTGCAACCAGAGCACCGCGCCTTCAGCCCCGGGGTAGCGCGAGGCCACGCGACTTTCGCGATCAAGCAACACTCGATAGCTGTAGTCACGCATGGCCGGAACGGCGAACATCTTCGCGATCAGCGCCGGCATGCGCTGGATATCGGCGACAAACACCGCATGCCGCGCTTCCAGATAGCCCTTGGGCTGATCGGCCATGGCTTGCTTGAGCAGTTTCGCGCCGTCCATGTCCCGCGCCACCAACAGCGTCGTAGTGCGGTTATCGAGAGTAAACGGCTGATCGTACTGATCCAGCAACGTCCAGGGTGCCAGTCGCTCACCGATTTCCAGCGCATGGGCCCACAACGGAACGACAGCGAACAACAACAGCCAGCGAAATTTCACATTCAGCCCCTTTCATTCGACGTTGATAAACGGAGCCATCAGTCTACACCGCCCCTACCGAGTGCCCACTGATGCACTTTGCTGCGCGAACGCTTTCTGCTTGTCGCAATTGAACGCTAAGCTTGGGCTTATGGATGACTCAGATTATTTACGCCTGCTGACCATCGCGGCCGAGCAAGCCAACGCTTTCCTGTCCAATGCCCGCAAATGGGAGCGTGAGCGTTGGGTCTGCCAGCGCCTGCTGCAAGGCTTGAACATTCCCTATCGCGCAGACGAGTTCGCGCCTGCCGGGGAACCGCCGGACGTTTTGTTTCGCGACGCCAACTTCGAGGTATTTTTCGTCCTCGACGAGGGCCGTCGGCTCAACGACGAATGGCGCGATGAGCTGCAACGTCGGCGCAGTGCGTTTTCCCTCAGCCAACTGGTGCGGCGTGAAGCCAAGCCGCGGCGGATTCCGGCCAATGAATTTCTGCTGAGACTGGCGCCGACCTTGCGCAAGAAAGCGCACAACTACAAGGAACGCGGCATGGACCTGGGCGAGCTGGACATCATTGCCTTCGCCAGCCTCAAACGCGAAGTGCTCGACCTGAACAGCCACTTTCCGCCGCCCACCGAATATTTGCGTCAGGGCTGGCGCTCGCTGTCGCTGGTCGGGCCGACATTTGCCCGGGTGCTGTTCGCCCACCCCGATGCCCCGGATTTTCTGCGCGGTAACCTGGGGCGCAGCATCGTGTTCGATGTCGGGATCAGCCTGTGACGCCACTTCAACAATTGATTGCCGATGTCCCGCAGACCGGTTGCGTGCGCTGGATTGGCGTGCGCCCCGAGTCACGGGGGCCGATGCTCGCACTCGATGCGGTGGAGGCGCGGCTTGAAGCCGGGCTCACTGGCGATCACGCTCGTCCCGGGGTGCGCAATGCGCGGCAGGTGACGCTGATTCAGTGGGAGCATCTGGCCGTGATCAGCGCCCTGATGGGCCGGTCGGCCGAACAACCGGTCACGCCTGAAGATCTGCGGCGCAATCTCGTTATAAGCGGGATCAACCTGTTCAGCCTCAAGGGGCGGCGCTTTCGCATCGGTCAGGCGATTTTCGAAACCACGGGCTGGTGCCAGCCGTGCGCGCGCCTGCAGAACAACCTCGGCCCGGGGACGTTCCAGGCCGTGCGCGGGCATGGCGGAATCACCGCGCGAGTGTTACAAAGCGGGATCATTCGCCTCGGGGACGGTGTGTCTGTCGAACCGGTTCCGGACAGTGGCTATGCTGCGTTCAATCCCGGTTGAAAACCGCTGTAGCGTGTTCTCATTCAGTAACGTCTACCTGACGAGGCCTTTATGACCAGCCGCCTGAACCCCGAAGACCAGAAGCATGTCGAAGAGTACCTGCAGTTGTCCCAACACCGTGTCGAGCGCCGGCCATTCCGGCCATGGATGCTCCTGGTGCTGGTGCTGGCAGTGACCATTGGTCTGGGCCTGTTGAGCCGATTTATCAGTTACCTGACGCTATGAGCAGCATCGCGCTCGCTCGGGTAACCGCACCGATTTCCTTTAAAAACCTTGCGAGCTATCCCCATGTCCCATCGTATTGTCATTGTCGGCGGCGGCGCCGGCGGTCTGGAGTTGGCTACCCGTCTGGGTAAGACTCTGGGCAAACGCGGCACTGCCAGCATCATGCTGGTCGACGCGAACCTCACGCACATCTGGAAACCGCTGCTGCACGAAGTGGCCGCCGGATCGCTGAACTCTTCCGAAGACGAACTCAACTATGTCGCCCAGGCCAAATGGAACCACTTCGAGTTCCAGCTGGGGCGCATGAGCGGGCTTGACCGTGAGCAGAAAAAGATCCAGCTCGCTGCCACGTACGACGAAAACGGCGTGGAACTGGTACCGGCGCGGGAAGTGCCGTATGACTCGCTGGTGATTTCGGTCGGCAGCACCACCAACGATTTCGGCACCCAGGGCGCTGCGCAACACTGCCTGTTCCTCGACACCCGCAAACAGGCCGAGCGTTTCCATCAGCAACTGCTCAATCACTATCTGCGTGCCCACGCCGGGCAGACCGATACGGTCCAGCAGATCAGCGTGGCCATCGTCGGCGCGGGCGCCACGGGCGTCGAACTGGCGGCCGAACTGCACAACGCTGCCCATGAACTGGCGGCTTATGGTCTTGACCGGATCAAACCGGAAAACATGCACATCACCCTGATCGAAGCCGGGCCGCGGGTGCTGCCAGCGTTGCCGGAGCGCATCAGTGGGCCGGTGCACAAGACTCTGGAGAAACTCGGGGTCAACGTGATGACCAACGCTTCGGTCAGCCAGGTCACTGCCGACAGCCTGATCACCGCCGATGGCAACGAGATCAAGGCGAGCCTGAAAGTCTGGGCCGCCGGGATCCGCGCACCGGGTTTCCTCAAGGACATCGACGGCCTGGAAACCAACCGCATCAATCAGCTGCAAGTGCTGCCGACACTGCAAACCACCCGTGACGAAAACATTTTCGCCTTCGGTGACTGCGCCGCCTGTCCGCAACCAGGCTCGGATCGCAACGTTCCGCCACGGGCCCAGGCTGCGCATCAACAGGCGTCGCTGTTGGCCAAATCGCTGAAACTGCGCATCGAAGGCAAGACCCTGCCGGAGTATAAGTACACCGACTACGGCTCGCTGATTTCGCTGTCGCGTTTTTCGGCTGTGGGTAACTTGATGGGCAACCTGACCGGCAGCGTAATGCTCGAAGGCTGGCTGGCGCGGATGTTTTACGTGTCGCTGTACCGCATGCACCAGATGGCGCTGTACGGGCCGTTCCGCACGGCGATGCTGATGCTGGGCAGCAAGATCGGACGCGGCACCGAGCCGCGCCTGAAGCTGCACTGATGTAAAAACACCGCGGGGGCTGACTCGCTCCCGCGGTGTTTTGTCTTTTACTGTATCTGCCCCCGCTTTCCCCACCTTCGCTTACAAACGCCCCGCTCCTCGACACAGACGCGATACACCGCCATCGCCTAATGGCCACACCCGAGCACACCTGCTCCGGCTTGATCGCCCTTAACGTGTGGTTGCGCTGTGCAACCGAAGGAGAATGCAATGTCCCGTACTTCGAAAATCGGCAAAAACTCCCTTGGCCTGGTCGGTGCCGTACTGGCCGGCGGCCTGATGCTGTCCGGCTCGGTGTTCGCTGCGCAACCGCTGGCTCAGGGCTACATGGTCGCCTCGGCCGAGACCTCGGTGAAAACCCCGGAAGGCAAATGCGGTGAAGGCAAATGCGGCGATGCGTCGATGGCCAAGACCGACACCGATGGCGACGGCAAGGTTTCGCGCGCCGAGTTCCTGAAAGTCGCGCCGAAGTCCGACTTCGACAAGATCGACACCAACCACGACGGCTTCATCGACGAGCAAGAGGCGTACAACAACGTCAAAGCCAACTTCGAAGCCAATGGCAAGAAAATGCCGAAAGGTCTGTTCGAACATCTGAAAGACCAGGACGGTGCCTGATTTTTCGAGTGCCCGACAAATCAAAGCCGCGCTTTCTCTGACGAGAAGCGCGGCTTTTTCACACCTGCATGATTACAACTGGAAGCGTCGCACCATGCCCTGCAACGCATTGGCCAGTTGCGACAGCTCATGGCTCGACGCGTTGGTTTGATCGGCGCCAGCCGCCGAACGCACCGACAGATCGCGAATGTTCACCAGATTGCGGTCCACTTCCCGCGCCACCTGCGCCTGTTCTTCAGCGGCGCTGGCGATCACCAGATTGCGCTCGTGGATTTCGTGTACCGAGGCGGTGATCGTCTGCAACGCTTGACCGGCCCGCTCGGCCAGCACCAGCGTGGTGGCAGCGCGCGAGGCACTGGCCTTCATTGACTCCAGCGCCAGGCTCGAGCCATTACGCATGCCCTGCACCATCTGCTCGATTTCCTGGGTCGATTGCTGAGTGCGATAAGCCAGCGCCCGGACTTCGTCGGCGACCACCGCAAACCCGCGCCCGCTCTCCCCGGCCCGCGCTGCTTCGATGGCGGCGTTGAGCGCCAGCAGGTTGGTCTGTTCGGCGATCGCCCGGATCACGTCCAGCACTTTGCCGATGTTCTGAGACTGATTGGCCAGTGATTGCACCAGCTCGCCAGTGTGTTCGACTTCGCTGGCCAAGGCGTTGATGGCGCCAGCAGTTTCACTGACCCGCTCCTGACCCAACTGCGCCGATTCGCTGGACTGACGGGTGGCGTCGGAGGTCGACACCGCATTGCGGGCAACTTCCTCGACCGCCGTGGTCATCTCGTTGACGGCGGTGGCGGCCTGTTCGATTTCGTTGTTCTGCTGTTGCAACCCTTGCGTGCTGTCATGGGTGACCGCGCTCAGTTCGTCGGAAGCTGTCGCCAATTGCGTGGCCGAACCGCTGATGCCCTGCAGGGTTTCGCGCAGGTTCTGCTGCATGGTCGCCAACGCCTTGAGCAGACGGCTGACTTCATCGTTACCGTGGGTTTCGATCGGACGGGTCAGATCGCCTCTGGCGACGTGTTCAGCAGCGTCGACAGCGGAGCTCAGGGGGTGAACGATACTGCGGGTGAGCAACATGGCCAGGGCGACGGTGGCCAATGCCGCCAGAGCGATGAATAAGCTCACGATGGTGCGCGAGGTTTCGTAGTGGGCGGCAGAGTTCTGGCTTTCGGCAGCGACCTGCCGGGTGAACAGGTCTGCCAGGTCATTAAGTTGTTTGCCAGAGCCGTCGACCACGGTTTTCATGTCGACCAGCAGCAACTTGGTCAGCTCATCGCGCTTGCCTTGCTCGGCCAGCGTGAACGACTGGGCGATCCCGGCACGGTAGGCGGCGAAGGTTTTCTTGAACTGATCGTATAACTGCTGGCCTTCCGGAGTAGTCACCAGTCGGTCGTAAGCGGCGATTTTCTCGCTCAGTTCCTTGTCGCGGGTGTCCATCTGGCTGCGGTACGTGGCGATGTTGGCCGGATCCTGATCCAGCGCCATGCGCAGAGAAATGGTGCGAATGCGCAACATGATCTCGCGAATCTCGTCGCCACCACGAATGCTCGGCAGCCACTGCGTCTCCACTGCCACTTCGCTGTCGCGGATGCTCGACATCTGCCCCAGCGCAAACACCCCGAGCAACGCCACCAGCACCGCGATCAGGGCAAAGCCCAGGGCGGCACGGGGAGCAATATTCAACTGACGAAGCAACATGACGAACGCCCTTTTTCTTGTCTTGGCCGGATTCAAGGGACGATCAATGGCAGCCCCCTTTTGTTAGCGGGCTATCGGCAAGTTGTACGATGACTTGAATGAAACATTTCCGGAGGCCAAAAAAAATCCCCGTATCTTTCGATACGAGGATTTTCAATATGGTCGGGGTAGGGGGATTCGAACTCCCGACATCCTGCTCCCAAAGCAGGCGCGCTACCGGACTGCGCTATACCCCGGTAAAAAAAAGGCGACCTTTCAAAGATCGCCTTCTTCGATCAGCGCTTTTGGCCTCTGATCTTAAGATTCGATCCCAGCGCAAACTGGTTTCAAAAATGGTGGGTCGTGTGGGATTCGAACCTACGACCAATTGGTTAAAAGCCAACTGCTCTACCAACTGAGCTAACGACCCAAAAATGGTCGGGGTAAGGGGATTCGAACTCCTGACATCCTGCTCCCAAAGCAGGCGCGCTACCGGACTGCGCTATACCCCGGTTTGAAATTGGCTCCGTGACCAGGACTCGAACCTGGGACCCAATGATTAACAGTCATTTGCTCTACCGACTGAGCTATCACGGAACTACATATTTCAATTTACAACGGTGAAACTTGCAGCTTCTCGACATCGTTTTCGCATCGCTGCGTTCGTGTGTCTGAGGCGCGCTATTCTACAACCTAGAACACCTCTGTCAACCCCCTAAATTGCTTTCAAGTTAATGATTTGCAACTTATTTCAGATTTCTGCCCAGTGAGCTGAAACCGTGTTGGTGACTGACTGCGGGGCGCACTTTACAAGCCTTTTCCTTTGAGTTCAACAGCCTGGCGAAAAAAAAGGCCTCGCTGTGCGAGGCCTTACTTACTTCACCACCGGCAGGTGTCAGTTGAACGTGATCTCGTCGTTCTCCACGACGCCGGTCGCGGTCTCCCCTGGCATGAAGCGTCCCGACAGAATCAACTGCGCCAACGGGTTCTCGATCCAGCGCTGGATCGCCCGCTTCAACGGCCGTGCGCCATAGACCGGGTCGTAACCGACCGCAATCAGCTTGTCCATCGCTTCCGGGCTCAGCTCCAGCTTCAGCTCGCGCTCGGCGAGACGACTGCGCAGACGGCCCAGCTGGATCTCGGTAATGCCCGCGATCTGATCCCGCGCCAATGGCTCGAAGATCACCACTTCGTCGACCCGGTTGATGAACTCCGGACGGAAGTGGGTGGAAATCGCATCCATCACTGCTGCCCGTTGTGCTTCACGATCGCCGACCAGCTCCTGAATCTGCATCGAACCGAGGTTGGAGGTCATGACGATCACGGTATTGCGGAAATCCACCGTACGACCGTGACTGTCGGTCAGACGACCATCCTCCAGCACTTGCAGCAGGATGTTGAACACATCCGGGTGCGCCTTCTCGACTTCGTCCAGCAGGATCACCGAGTAAGGCTTGCGCCGTACCGCTTCGGTCAGATAACCGCCCTCTTCGTAACCGACGTAGCCCGGTGGTGCACCGATCAGCCGTGCCACGGAATGTTTCTCCATGAACTCGGACATATCGATCCGCACCATCGCCTCTTCAGTATCGAAGAGGAATTCGGCCAGCGCCTTGCACAGCTCGGTTTTACCGACACCGGTCGGGCCGAGGAACATGAACGAGCCGCTCGGGCGGTTCGGGTCGGACAACCCGGCACGGGAACGCCGCACCGCGTTGGCCACCGCGACCACCGCTTCGTCCTGGCCGATCACGCGTTGGTGCAACAGGCTTTCCATCTTCATCAGCTTGTCGCGCTCGCCTTCGAGCATTTTCGACACGGGAATACCGGTCCACTTCGAAACGACTTCGGCGATTTCCTCTTCGGTCACCTTGCTGCGCAGCAACTGGTTCTCGCTCTTGCCGTGCTGGTCGACCATCTGCAGGCTGCGTTCCAGATCCGGGATCACCCCGTACTGCAACTCCGCCATGCGGTTCAGGTCGCCTTTGCGGCGCGCGGCTTCCAGTTCCTGACGGGCCTGTTCGATCTTCTGCTGAATCTGTGCAGAACCTTGTACCTCGGCTTTTTCCGAGTTCCAGATTTCTTCCAGATCCGAGTACTCACGCTCGTGGCGATCGATTTCTTCCTGAAGTTTCTCCAGACGTTTCTTCGCCGCGTCGTCGCTTTCTTTCTTCAGGGCCTGGGATTCCACCTTCAGCTGAATCAGGCGCCGCTCCAGACGATCCAGCACTTCCGGCTTGGAGTCGATCTCCATGCGGATGCGGCTGGCCGCTTCGTCGATCAGGTCGATCGCCTTGTCCGGCAACTGCCGGTCCGTGATGTAGCGATGGCTGAGCCTGGCTGCAGCAATGATCGCACCGTCGGTGATCGCCACTTTGTGGTGAACCTCGTAACGCTCCTTGAGGCCACGCAGGATCGCGATGGTGTCTTCTTCGCTCGGCTCGTCCACCAGCACTTTCTGGAAGCGTCGTTCGAGGGCTGCGTCCTTCTCTATATATTGGCGGTACTCGTTGAGCGTGGTCGCGCCGACGCAATGCAGCTCGCCACGGGCCAGGGCCGGTTTGAGCATATTGCCGGCATCCATCGAGCCTTCGCCCTTGCCGGCGCCGACCATGGTGTGCAGTTCGTCGATGAACAGAATGATCTGCCCTTCCTGCTTCGACAGCTCGTTGAGCAGCGCTTTCAGGCGTTCTTCAAACTCGCCGCGATACTTGGCACCGGCAATCAGCGCCCCCATATCCAGGGACAGCAGACGCTTGCCGCGCAGACCATCCGGCACTTCGCCGTTGATGATGCGCTGGGCCAGACCTTCGGCAATCGCGGTTTTACCCACGCCAGGTTCGCCGATCAGCACCGGGTTGTTCTTGGTGCGGCGTTGCAGAACCTGAATGGTGCGGCGGATCTCGTCGTCACGGCCGATCACCGGGTCAAGCTTGCCTTCCTCGGCGCGCTTGGTCAGGTCGACGGTGTACTTGTCCAGCGCCTGACGCGACTCTTCGTGGTTGGCGTCATTGACCGCTTCGCCACCGCGCAGGTTGTTGATTGCATTCTCCAGCGCTTTTTTGCTCACGCCCTGGCCGAGCAGCAACTTGCCGAGCTTGCTGTTCTCGTCCATCGCGGCGAGCAGCACCAGCTCGCTGGAAATGAACTGGTCGCCCTTCTGCTGAGCCAGGCGATCGGCCTGGTTGAGCAGGCGCGCCAAGTCCTGCGACATGTTGACGTCGCCGGTCGGATTCTGGATTTTCGGTAATTGATCGAGCTCTTTGGTCAGCTCTTTACGCAAGCTGTTGACGTCGAAGCCCACCTGCATCAACAGGGGTTTGATCGAACCACCCTGCTGTTCCAGCATCGCTTGCATCAAATGTGTCGGCTCAATGGCCGGATGATCGTGGCCGACAGCCAGGGATTGGGCATCGGACAACGCCAACTGTAACTTGCTGGTTAAACGGTCTATACGCATGGGTCACCTTCCTTTTGAGCAGGCCGGACCTAAAAAACCATCCTGAATAAAGAAACCTGCCAGATACCGCTATAGATGCGGTCGATTCTGGAAGATTCAAGCGCCAGGGAGTTGATGCAGATCAGACAAGCTTAGCGGGCGTCGGGCGACTCGAGCCAAACGAGGGAGGCGAAGCGACCAGTGCGCGATGCACGGCGATAAGAGAAGAAGCGCGGATCGGTCACGGTACAGAAACCGCCGCCATAAACAGCAGTGACACCGCGAACCGCCAGACGCAGCCGCGCCAGCTTATAGATGTCAGCCATGAACTTGCCGGCGTTGTGGCTCGGGACAAAGGCTGTCTCGGCTTCAGGCAATTGATTGATGAAGACTTCCCGGACTTCCGGGCCGACTTCGAAGGCTTGCGGGCCGATGGCCGGGCCGAGCCAGACCAGAATGTCCTCAGCGGCAACATCCAGACTGTCCAGTGTGGCTTCCAGCACGCCAGCCGCCAAACCACGCCAGCCCGCGTGCGCCGCCGCCACGCGAGTACCGGCACGATTGCAGAAAAGCGCCGGCAGGCAATCGGCAGTCATCGCTGCACAAGCGATGCCGGGTGTTGCGGTCCAGCTGGCATCCGCCGTGGCCACCACGGACGGGTCCGCATGCGCCACGACAATCCCGTGCACTTGCTGCAACCAGGCAGGTTTTATGGAGAAGTGTTCGGTCAGGCGCCGACGGTTTTCGGCGACGGCCTCCGGGCGGTCATCGACGTGATCGCCCAGGTTGAGGCTGTCGAACGGCGCCTCGCTGACGCCGCCCTCGCGGGTGGTGACACAGGCCTTGACGCTGGCCGGCGCGGGCCAGTCCGGCGTCAGCCAGTTCATCCGACGAATGCCTCGCGATCCTGCTTGAGCAGGGTCAGCAACCACACCAGATCTTCCGGAAGCGGCGATTCCCAGCTCATGCGTTCACCGGTGGTCGGGTGATCCAGCTCGAGGAACCGCGCGTGCAGGGCCTGACGCGGGAAGTGCTTTAGGGATTCGACCATGGTCTGGCTCGCAGCCGGCGGAATGCGGAAACGACCGCCGTACGCCGGGTCACCGACCAACGGGAAGTTGATGTGTGCCATATGTACGCGAATCTGGTGAGTACGACCGGTTTCCAGCTTCACCCGTACATGAGTGTGGGAACGGAAGCGCTCCAGCACGCGGTAGTGGCTGACGGCAGGCTTGCCGCCTTCCATCACCGCCATGCGCTGACGCTGCTGGCCGTGACGGCCGATCGGGGCATTGATCTTGCCGCCGGCGGTGACCACGCCGATCACGATGCACTCGTAGATCCGGCTGACGCTGCGGTTTTGCAGCTGGGCGACCAGTTTGGTCTGCGCCTGAATGGTCTTGGCCACCACCATCAGACCGGTGGTGTCCTTGTCCAGACGATGCACGATACCGGCGCGCGGGACATTGATGATGTCCGGCACGTGGTGCAGCAAGGCGTTGAGCAAGGTGCCATCAGCGTGACCGGCGGCCGGGTGCACCACCAGGCCGGCAGGCTTGTTGATCACCAGAATGTCGTCGTCTTCATAGACGATGTCGAGTTCGATGTCCTGAGCGACCCATTCACCCTGGGCCTCCTGCTCGGCAGTCAGCTCAAGGATGGCACCGCCATGAACGATGTCGCGCGGGCGGATGACCGCCCCGTCCACAGTCAGGCGACCTTCTTTGATCCAGGCGGAAAGGCGCGAGCGCGAGTGCTCGGCGAAGAGTTGGGCGGCGACTTGATCGAGGCGTTGGCCGCCCAATTCGGACGGCACCTCTGCGCGAAGTTCAATTTTATCGGACATGCTCGGACTGGGCGTCGGCTACAGCCTTTGGTTTCGGCTGCGCGCTTGTGGTTAAATACGGCGTCTTTTGCCCCGGGGCTTTTCAACGGGGCGCTCATCATAACAGGACGGCCCCGCCCAAGACAGCGGCCGTCATAGGGACGCAAGCCGCCATGCAAGTGAAACACCTGCTGCTGATCGCCATCCTCGCATTGACCGCTGCTTGCTCATCGAAGGAAGTCGTAGACGAAAACCTGAGTGAAGCCGAGCTGTACCAGCAGGCTCAACAGGACCTGGATAACAACAGCTACACCAGCGCCACAGCCAAGCTGAAGGCCCTGGAGTCGCGTTATCCGTTCGGTCGCTATGCCGATCAGGCGCAGTTGGAGCTGATCTACGCCAACTACAAGAACGCCGAGCCGGAAGCTGCAAAGTCCGCTGCCGAGCGTTTCATTCGTCTGCATCCGCAGCACCCGAACGTGGATTACGCCTACTACCTGAAGGGCCTGACTTCGTTCGACCAGGACGTCGGCCTGCTGGCGCGCTTCCTGCCGCTGGACATGACCAAGCGTGACCCGGGTGCCGCCCGTGACTCCTACAACGAGTTCGCCCAGCTGACCAGCCGCTACCCGAACAGCCGCTACGCGCCGGACGCCAAGCAGCGCATGATCTACCTGCGCAACCTGCTGGCCGCCTACGAAATCCACGTGGCCGACTACTATCTGACCCGTCAGGCCTATGTCGCCGCTGCCAACCGTGGTCGTTATGTAGTGGAAAACTTCCAGGAAACCCCATCGGTCGGTGACGGCCTGGCGGTGATGACCGAAGCCTATCAGCGTCTGCATCTGGACGAACTGGCGGCCACCAGCCTGGAAACCCTGAAGCTCAACTACCCGAACCATCCGAGCCTGCAGGACGGCCAGTTCGTACCTCGCGTTGCCGAAGCAGACAACCGCTCGTTCCTGAGCAAGGCCACGCTGGGCCTGATCGAATCCCGTCCGCCGCTGCCGCCGGGAGAAACCCGCGCCAACCAGGACGTGCAGAAGCAGTTCCAGGATGCGAAAGACGCGATCCCGAACGAGCTCAAGCCGAAAGACGAAAACGGCGACGTGATCGAAGAGCCGGAACCGGAGTCGAGCGACAGCGACCGTTCCATCTTCAGCTACCTGACCTTCGGTCTGTTCGACTGATCACGTCGTTGATGCCAAAAAGGGAGATCTTCGGATCTCCCTTTTTATTGCGGCGTGTGATTGGGCTGTGCGCTCGTCGGGTCCTTGGCTAAACTGCCGAATCATTAGCCGAAAAGCCGCCCATCATGCTTCGTTTACTGTTCTGGATTGCCTTGATCGCCGCCGCTGTCTGGTTGTGGCGCAAATTCAATGCCCCCGCCTCGTCCGCCCGATCACCTCGCGAACAGGATGCCGCGCCGATGGTGCGTTGCGCCCATTGCGGCGTGCACCTGCCCCGCGACCGCGCGCTGAATCTTCAACAACAGTGGTATTGCAGCCAGGCTCACCTTGAGCAAGGCCCAGGCTCCAGTGATCGCTGAGGCCGACAACGCCGACAGCAAACAGGCCCAGCGACTGCTGCGCCTCTATCATCTGTACCGTTTGAGTGTCGGCATCACCCTGGTGTTGCTGATCTCCAGCAACATGGACAACCGCCTGCTGAACTCGACCAACGACGAGTGGCTGCGCAATGGCAGCTGGTTGTACCTGGTGCTGAACATCCTGCTGGTGGTGTTCCTCGAGAACATCCGCCGCCCCGCCCAGTTGTTCGGCCTGGCACTGGTCGACATCCTGCTGCTGTGCGGCGTGTTCTATGCGGCGGGCGGCGTGGCCAGCGCGATCGGTAATTTGCTGATTGTCTCGGTGGCGATCAGCAATACCTTACTGCGACGACGCATTGGTTTGCTGATCGCCGCCATCGCCACCCTCGGCATCGTCGGGCTCAGCTTTCTGCTGAGTTTCAGCCATCCCCTGAGCGCCAACGATTATCTCCAGGCCGGCACACTCGGCGCCCTGTGCTTCGCGGCGTCATTGCTGGTGCAAGGATTGATGCGCCGTCTGGAGGTCAGCGAGAACCTGGCCGAACAGCGCGCCAGCGAAGTCGTGGGGCTGGAAGCCCTCAACGCATTGATCCTGCAACGCATGCGCACCGGCATTCTGGTGCTCGACGAACAGCGCCGGGTGCAACTGGCCAACCACAGCGCCAAGACCCTGCTGGGCCAGGCACACCTTGAAGGCGAGTTGATCGACGAGTACTCGAGCGCATTGGTCGAGCGCCTGCAACTGTGGCTGAACAACCCGACGCTGCGCCCGCAAAGCCTGAAGATCGGCGGCAACGGCGTGGAGCTGCAACCGAGCTTCATTGCTCTGGAACAGAGTCCGAACCGCCAGACCCTGGTATTTCTCGAAGACCTCGCACAGATCGCCCAGCAGGCCCAGCAATTGAAACTCGCCGCGCTGGGCCGGCTGACCGCCGGTATCGCCCATGAAATCCGCAATCCGCTGGGGGCCATCAGTCATGCCGCGCAGCTGTTGCGGGAATCCGAGGAACTCGACGGCGCGGATCGGCGTCTGACGCAGATCATTCAAGACCACTCCCAACGCATGAACCGAGTCATCGAAAACGTCCTGCAACTGTCCCGCCGCCAGCAGAGCGCACCGCAACGGCTGGATCTCAAGCCGTGGCTGGAGCAGTTCGTCAACGAGAGCCGCGAACAGGCCGGCGAGCGCCAGCACATTCACCTGCACATCGGTCCGGGGGATTTTCGCACGCTGATGGATCCTGGCCAGCTCATGCAGATTCTCGACAATCTGTTACGCAACGGCTGGCGCCACAGCGCCCTTTTGCACGATCCGGCCGAGGTCTGGCTGACGCTGCTGATCGACCCCGAAAGCACGCTGGCCGTGCTCGAGGTGCAGGACAATGGCCCTGGCGTGCCGCTGGATCAGCAGGCTCACCTGTTCGAACCGTTTTTTACCACCAGCAGCCAGGGCACCGGCCTTGGGCTTTATCTGTCCCGTGAGCTGTGCGAAAGCAATCAAGCGCGCCTAGACTTCAAATCACGCCAAGGCGGCGGCTGCTTTCGCATCACCTTTGCTCACGGACGGAAACAAAGTTGAACACGAGCCCACGGCAAAAAATCCTCATCGTCGACGACGAGCCGGATATCCGCGAACTCCTGGAAATCACCCTGGGACGGATGAAACTCGACACCTTCAGCGCACGCAATCTCGCAGAAGCTCAGGCGCTGCTGCACCGCGAAACCTTCGCTCTGTGCCTGACCGACATGCGCCTGCCCGACGGCACCGGCCTGGAGCTGGTGCAGCACATTCAGCAACGTTATCCACAACTGCCGGTCGCGATGATCACCGCCTACGGCAGCCTGGAAACGGCGATCAACGCTCTGAAGGCCGGGGCCTTCGACTTCCTGACCAAACCGGTGGACCTGACGCGCCTGCGCGAGCTGGTCGGCTCGGCGTTGCGCATGCCGGCGCCAGGCAATGTCTGCACTTCGATCGACCGGCGGTTGCTTGGCGACTCACCGCCGATGCGCAACTTGCGCAAACAGATCGACAAACTGGCCCGCAGCCAGGCACCGGTCTATATCAGCGGCGAGTCCGGCAGCGGCAAGGAGCTGGTGGCCCGTCTGATTCATGAACAGGGCCCGCGCGCCAGCCAGCCGTTTGTGCCGGTGAACTGTGGGGCGATTCCTTCAGAGTTGATGGAAAGCGAATTTTTCGGCCATCGCAAAGGCAGTTTCAGCGGCGCAGTGGAGGATAAACCGGGGCTGTTCCAGGCGGCCCATGGCGGCACGCTGTTTCTCGATGAAGTGGCGGATCTGCCGCTGCCGATGCAGGTCAAGCTGCTGCGGGCGATCCAGGAAAAAGCCGTGCGCAGCGTCGGCGGCCAGCAGGAAACCGTGGTCGATGTGCGCATCCTCTGTGCGACGCACAAGGACCTCGACGCGGAAGTGGCTGCCGAGCGTTTCCGTCAGGACCTGTATTACCGGCTGAACGTGATCGAGTTGCGTGTACCGTCTCTGCGCGAGCGTCGCGAGGACATCGAAGCGCTGGCCGGCCATATGCTCAAGCGCCTGGCCAGTGGCACCGGGCAACCGGCGGCACGGCTCCATCCTCATGCCCTTGAAGCGCTGAAAAACTACCGTTTCCCTGGCAACGTGAGGGAACTGGAGAACGTGCTTGAGCGGGCGCACACCCTGTGTGAAAACCGCATGATCGAGGCCGAAGATCTACGTCTGATCGAAGGCAACGGCACCGCCGAAGGCGGTATTGCCGATCTCACCCAGATCGACAACCTCGAAGACTATCTTGAGAGCGTAGAGCGCAAACTGATTTTGCAGGCGCTGGAGGAAACCCGCTGGAATCGCACGGCGGCGGCGCAGCGGTTGAGTCTGTCGTTTCGGTCGATGCGCTACAGGCTCAAGAAGCTGGGCCTGGACTGAAGCCCGCTCCCACAGGTGTGGGAGCGGGTTTGCCCGCGAAGGCGATTATCAGTCGCCGGAAGAAAAACCGACTAGATCCGTCCGGCCGGTGCATACGGCGCTGGATCAATGATCGGCGCACGGCCCAGCATTACGTCGGCAAACAACTGACAGGACGCCGGCGCCAGCACCAGCCCATTGCGGTAATGCCCGCAGTTCAGCCACAGACCGTCAAACCCCGGAACCCGGCCAATGTATGGAATCCCTTCGGGTGAACCCGGTCGCAGCCCGGCCCAATGCCCCACCACTTCAGCCTCCACCAGCGCCGGCAACAACTCGACTGCCGATGCCTTTAGGCTTTCCAGCGCGTTGTCAGTCGGGGTCTTGTCGAAGCCTTCGTGCTCCAGCGTGCTGCCGATCAGAATGTGTCCGTCACGGCGCGGAATCGCGTAGCGCCCCTTGGCCAGCACCATGCTCGGCAGGAAATCCGCCGCACACTTGTAGAGAATCATCTGGCCCTTGACCGGCTCCACTGGCAGCGAAAGATTCAGAGTCTTGAGCAATTCGCCGCTCCACGCGCCCGCCGTCAACACGATCTGATCGCCAGCGATCACACCGGTGGAAGTCTGCACGCCCACCACCCGTTCGCCTTCACGGACAAACCCGCTGACTTCGCACTGCTCGTGAATCGTTACATTCGGCAGCGCCTGCAACGCCGCTTTCAAAGACTTCACCAGTCGTGGATTGCGCACGTTGGCCACATCGGCCATATAGATCGCCCGGGAAAAACCACCACCGAGCACCGGCACCGCATCATGCGCCGCCGAGATATCCACAGCCCGCAACGGGCGGTTTTCCCGCGCAGCCCACGCCAACGCTTCGGCTTCGTCATCCAGATCCAGCCAGTACAGGCCGGTGGTGTGCACTTCGGGATCGACCCCGGTATCGGCAAAAAGTCGCTCGCCCAGCTGTGGATAAAAATCCTGCGACCAGTGCGCCAGTGCGGTGACGGCCGGGCTGTAGCGCCACGGGTACAGCGGAGACACGATACCGCCGCCGGCCCAGGACGATTCCTGGCCGACGTTCGAACGATCCAGCAGCACCACGCTGCCGACCTCGGAGGCGAGGTTGTACGCAGTGAGCAGGCCAATCACCCCGCCACCGACAATCACCACTTGCTGTTGCCTGGTCATGTTTGATCCAACCGTAAAAAAGACAGTGGGCGCAAAAGGCGCCCGAAATAATGCGGCTCAGCGGCCCCAGCAATCCTTGGTGGTCAGCCCGGTGGTCGCGTTGTTCATGCTTCTGACGCCAGTGTTGGTGAGGGTGAAATCCCCGCACTTGTCAGTGGCCATCGCCGTGCCGGTCTTGCGGGTCGCCGTCAGCAGGAAGGTCTGATCGGTGATCGTCGGCGTGATGGTGTAGAAATCGTTGCCGGTGCTCAACCCGGTGACACCGGTGTAGACGTTGTTCTTCGAATAGAAGCGCTCGAGGATCTGTGCCTGTTCCGACAAGTTGCTGACCACGTCGGCGCGGCGGCCCTTCTTCACATATTCGGTGAGGCTCGGATAGCCGATGGTGATGACGATACCGATGATCGCAATCACGATCATGATTTCGATCAGGGTGAAACCTCGGTTGGATCTGCGCATGCCTCGAACTCTCACTTACTGTATTTGTCGCCACATTATGCGACGGCTGCCGCCGCCGCCCTTTTCCACCAGGGTGGTGATGCCGCCACTGGAGTCGGTCTCGATCTTGCGTGTTGCACCGTTGACGATGGCGTTCAGGGTCGGGATACCGCCGGTGAACACCACGCCACTGGAGATCGTGTCGTTGCTGTCGACCACGCCATCGGCGTTGGTGTCGAGCACGGCGTAGTTGAGCATCTTACCGCTGAACGCATCGAGTTCGATCAGTTTGCCGGTACCGAAACTGGAACACGGGTCAGTGGTATCGACACTGGCCGTGGTGAACACAATACGCCCAAGCACCAGACTGGCCTGATTGATCACCCGTTCGCCGGTCAATGCGTTGTTGTACACCAGTGGCAGGTACCAGCCCTTCTCCGCCGGATAAGTCGTGTCGTTCTGGCTGGTGGTGACAAACTGCCCGGAACTGCCGGAGAACACGCCGGTAATCGCCTGAGCCTGCAAACTGCTGACCGTGATCTGGCCCGATCCGCCATCGGCATCCCACACCGAATAGAACGCCTGCAAATCCTTGTTGGTCTTGTCGGCGGTTTCGTTGAATTTACCGGTGCCGACGAAAATCTGTTTGCCGCCCAGAGCGTTGTCCGCCAGCAACGGCTGCGCGGTGATCGGCTGAGTTGCCCCGCCGGCCGTGGTGAACAGCGGCTTGCCGGAAAACGCCACGCCCCAACTGTCGGAAGCAGTGGCGCTCAGGTCGAACTTCCACAACCGTCCCTTCAAGTCACCGCCATACGCGGCTTGCACCACGTTCTGCGAATTGACCCGCAGCTTCACCGAGGACAAGCCATTGTTGGTTTCCGTACTGTCGATGACGATTTTCCTGATCAGCGAACCATCGCGAACATCCAGCACATACAGCGCCGCCACCCCGGAGTTGCTGCCGTAACCGTTGGCAATGAACGCCGCCCAGCGACCATCGGCCAAGCGTGCCACTTCCGGACGGGCATAGGCGTAACCCAGATCATTGAAAGCGTTGGAAGTGCTGGCGGCTGCCGGCGCGCTGACCTCCCACAAGGCGCGGATCACGTTGCCCGCCGAGGCGTCGAACAGCTGAAGCCCGTAGAAAGTCTTGCCACCGGCACCCGTACCGCCTATGGCCAGGGTTTTCCAGACCGTGCCGAATTGGGCATCGAATACACCGAGCTGACCATCCACCAGAAACTTGTGGCTGACGCCGTTGACGTAGTTCGGATCGGCAATCAGACGCAACGAGGGCAATACGCTGGACGGCATGTAGGCATAGCGCCGGGTACCGTTGGCCGAGTTGATGACGCTGACAAAACCGTCGTTGGCGTTCACCACCAGGCTGGCGTTCATGTTCGCAGCCTTGGTGGTCAGATAGGTGCTGTAGGTGGTGTCGCCGGCCAGATCGGAAGCGGTTTTTTCCGTGGGCGAAGCCAGTACAAGTGGCGAGTTGATGATGTCCCCAAGCAACACACTGCGCACTTTGAGCCCGGTCTTGTTGGTGCCCTTGCTCCATTCGACCAGGTCGATACCGCTGATGCCGGTGGGCAAACCCTGACTGAGAACAGTCTGCTGGGCCGGGGAGAAGTTGCCATAGGCCAGCGTTATCGCCGTGTTGCTCAGGGAATTCCACGACTGGTAGGTCGGCGCGGTGGCGCCAGGCACGATGGCGGTATCGGTGGTCCACTGCACGGCCGAGGTATTGACCGCCCCGGCGGAGGTAAAGCCAAACGACTTGATCGTGCCGCGCCAATCCTTCGGGTCATAGGTGGTCTGGTAAAAACTGCTGCTACTGGTCAGCGTGGTGCCGCTGGTCACACCCGCACCGCCGGAACCCGCCTTGGAGGTGATATCACTCAACGCCGAAGACAATGCGGCATTCAAACCGGCGCTGTCGGTCGCCTGGTAGTAGCGGCCCTGTCCGTAATCGGCGGCGTCCGAGAGCATGTCGTTGGAAGCGGTAAAACCCACGATGTAGGTATTCATGTACTGCCGGGGAAAATCCACCGCATTCCAGCTCTTGCCCGCCGCGTCGGTTCCGGAGAAACGCATATCGATGTCGAAGGCGAACTTGGCGATATCGTCCAGATACAGCGTATCGCCCTCCCCGTCCCCGTTCAGATTGTTCCCGTCATTGTTGATGCCGTCCCAGTTCGGCAGGCGACTGCCGCCGAGCGGGTCGTTGCTCGGAAAGGTGCGGTCGTAAGTCGGCAGGCCGTCGGTGATAACCACCCCGTAGTTTTTCTGGCAGCGGTACTGGATCGGGCTGGTGTAAGTGCTCGGCGTGCTGTTGTAGTACGGCGCCATCCCGCGCATGTAGCGGGTGATTTCGTAATAGGTCTCGGCCAGAGGCGTGTTGGCCACCGCGTTCAGGCCGTTGATCGAGGAAATCAGTGCGTTGTAGTTGGTGTCAGCCTGAGCCTGGGTCACGCTACCGCTGACCGGTGACAGGTCGCTGATGGAGCGCGCAATGAAACCACCATTGCCGGGGTTGTTGCTGGTGGCCGGGTTGAAGGTCGCCAGCCCCATGCGCAGGTTGCGGTTGCTGGTGACCAGTGCAGTGGAAACATTGCGCGCCACGTTGATCCGGTAATCGTTGGGAATCGCCCCGGTGGTGAAGTCGCGCGTGCCGTTGCTGATCGCCAGCCCGACCACATAGGAAATGTAATCGGCCGAATAGCGGGTGTTGCCGCTGCCTACCGGATCCGGCAATTTCAGGCAGAGTGGCGTCAGGCTGTTGTTGTAGAAGGCATAGGCGCCGCCGGAGCAGCCGGAGGTCGGCAGGCTCGACAGGAAGATCGTATCGCCGGTGATGGCAGTTGAGCTCAGGCACAGGCCGATGACCGCGTTGCACTGCCGGGCTGCCGTGCGATCCACGGTCGGATCAAAACCCGTCGCATAGATGATGCTGTTCATGCTGCCCGAGTCGTCGATCATCAACATCACGTTCGGTGGCACAGCCGCCGCGCTCAACAGCGGCGAATCGGACGGTGTAAAGGCATACGCCGGTGCAGTCAGATAAAGCCCGGTCAGCATGCCGAGCAACAGCGACAGCCATTTGAAGCGTCGCTCAGTACTTCGCATAGACACTCTCCACCACACTGCGCGAAGTGCCGGCGATGCCGACGGCCGTGACCCGGTACAAGGTCGCCGAAGTGTTGCTCGGCACGTTTACCGCCGTCAGGGTCGTGCCGATGTTCTGTACTCCGTAAAACCCGCTGCCAGCGGCGATCCAGGTCACGCCCGACGTGGAGTTGAGCCCCGCCGCAGTGACCACCGAGGATTCCGCCGGTGGCGCACATTGGGTGGTGCTGGCGCACACTGCGAGCGTGTAGCCGTCCAGTTGCACCGCACTTTCGCCGATGCGCAGCGCCGCCTCGGCAGTCTGGAACGATTGATTGCGCAGGCTTACGCTGCCGGCCATTTTTTCCTGCAGGTTGGCACTCTGCATCGATGACAGGCCGATCACCGTCAGGAGCAGCAGAAACACCAGGCTGACCAGCAACACCATGCCGTCCTGGGACCGTCGCCGATGGAGAGAAACGTTCATCGCTCGCCCCTCACTGCAACCGGTTGCGCAAGGCGGCAACCACGTTGAAGGTTTGATTGCGGACCCGATTGTTCGGATCAGTGAGGGTCAGGCTCAGGCGCACGCTGCGGATCCGCGCCGGATCACCGGGGTTGGCACTGTAGGTGGACGCCGCGACATCGGTTGCGGAACTTGCCAGACCGAACATCACAGTGAACGCACTGACGTTATTCACCAGCACTTGCTGGGCCGGATTACCGCTGCCGGTGCCCATCAGAATCTGGTTGTTGCTGAAGCTGTAGATCAACCGACGGATCGGAAACGCGATCTGCCCCGTCGCCGCAGCCCGTGCGCCGGTATAAGCGGTGGCGCTGTTGCGGCAATCGGACACCACGGTCCAGGTCGGCGTCCCGCCTGCACTGCCGACATCAGCCGTGACCAGGGTCAGCTTGAGATTGGCGTTGTCCCAGCTGATCGGCGCGATCTGGGCCGCCGTGAAATCCCCCGCCGAGCTGGAATCGGTAATCGTGCCCAGGCAACCGAACATGCCCACCATGCGCAGTTCCTGAATCATCTTGCTCAGCACGAACCGCGCATCTTCCTGCATGGCGGCCGCGCTGTTCTGGCTGACGTAGGTGTTTTTCGCCGCCAGAAAGATCTGCACCACGCCGAGCACCACGATCAGCCCCAGCGCCAGGGCCACCAGCATTTCGATCAGACCGAAACCCAGATTATGACGTTTCATGGTGCGCCCACCGGATCTACCGCGGCGCGACTGGTCAGGACAAAGCTGCGGGGCGCACTGGACGTATTGGCGGCGCGCGCGTCATTCCAGGTGATGGTGATGGTGTACACACGTTGATTGAGGGTGATGCTGCCGGTGGCGGTCGGGCCGCCGAAATTGACGATGTTGGTGGTGAAGTCGTAGAGATCCTGATCCCGGGCGACACTCAGGTTGCCCGTGGTGGGGGGTGTGACGGTGTAGTCGGCGCCCGAGTTGGCGCGGATCCGGTCCATCATGTCGTAGGCGATGAAACTCGCCTGGCTGGTCATCCGCGAGCTGTCGGTGTACTTCAGCGCATTGAGCTGAACCGCTGCCGCGCCCAGCAAACCGACCGTCAGAATCAACAACGCGACCAGCACTTCGATCAGCGTCATGCCCTCCTGTGCGTGCTTGCTCCCTGCCCTCATCCGCAACTTCCACCCAATTGAATTCTTCCGTTCAGACACACGTTCAGCGTCCTGCTTTGCGTTCCCAGCACGTAACTGATGAGCACCGCCGTGGACGGCGCCGCCAGCCCGCCCAGATTGTTGAAATCCAGCGCGGTCACTCCAGAGGGTAGCGTCAGAGTCGCGCCGCTGCTCATCGCTGGAACAACCCGCAATACATTGGCCGAAGTGCCAGTACTGTCGTAGACCGCCAGCTCGCCGGTCCAGACGTTGCCGCCGGCACTCGGTCGCAAGCGGGTGGTGGTACCCCGGTTGATCGCCTCGAGCCTCGCGTAATTGAGGGCCCGTTGCAGGTCGCCGACTTCGGTGTCGGCCTTGCTGCCCTGCACCGAACGGGTGAACGCCGGCACCGCCATCGTGATCAGGATTACAAACACCGCGAGCGCCACCAGCAGCTCGATCAGCGTGAAACCTTTTGTACGATGATCCATCGATGCCCTCCGTTGCCGTCGGCTATACCTGTACAAACCTAGAACATTCGACCGGCATGCGCCGGTTGATTTACCGCGAACGGCGCACGGACTGCGTCGCTGTGCACAATCCAGGGAGGGCGCGCACATGCCGCAACAGGGGTTCAGTCTGGTCGAGCTGCTTATGGGACTGGCGATCGGCGCAATTGTTCTGTCGCTGGTCGGTCCGGCGCTGGCGGACTTCACCGAATCAAACCGGCGCCAGCAGGCCGCACAGTCTTTGCTCGACGGCATCCGTAATGCCCGGACAATGGCCATCACGCGCAATCAGAGTGTGGTGATTCACGGCATCAACGGTGATTGGGGCCAGGGCTGGCGGATCATTCTGGATATCAGCGGAAAGGGAGCCGAGGACACCGATAATCCATTGCTGATCGAGCAGGCGAGTGATGGAAAGATACCGATTGTCGGCAACTGGCTGGTGAGCCGGTACATACGTTTCAGTAGCCTGGGCCAGCCACTGGTGCCGGACCGGAAGTTTCAGGCGGGGACATTGCACCTGTGCTCGGCTCGCGAGCCGGTCAGCCAGCTCCAGGTGGTGCTGGCGGCAACCGGTCGCGTTCGCCTGACCAGCCAAAAGGCCGAACAGGCGCTGTGCCGAAAGGATAAAGCGATCAGATCGAGCGAACGCGCAGCTCTTTAGGCATCGAGAACGTGATGTTCTCCTCACGCCCGGCCAGCTCGTCGGCACCGGTGGCGCCCCAGGCCTGCAACTGCTGGATCACGCCACGCACCAGGACTTCCGGGGCAGAGGCGCCGGCGGTGATGCCGATGCGCTCGACACCGTCGAACCAGCTCTTTTGCAGGTCTTCGGCGCCATCGATCAGATAGGCCGGCGTGGCCATGCGTTCGGCCAGCTCACGCAGGCGGTTGGAGTTGGAGCTGTTCGGGCTGCCCACGACCAACACCACGTCGCATTCGTCAGCCAGTTGCTTGACTGCATCCTGACGGTTTTGAGTGGCGTAGCAGATATCGTCCTTGCGCGGCCCGCCAATGGCAGGGAAACGCGTACGCAATGCGTCGATCACTCGGCTGGTGTCATCCATGGACAGCGTGGTCTGGGTGACAAAGGCGAGTTTTTCGGGATTGCGCACCTGCAATTCGGCGACATCCTTCTCGTCTTCAACGAGGTAGATCGCGCCGCCATTGCTGGCGTCGTACTGGCCCATGGTGCCTTCGACTTCCGGGTGACCGGCGTGGCCGATCAGGATGCATTCACGGCCGTCGCGGCTGTATTTCGCGACTTCGATGTGCACCTTGGTCACCAGCGGACAGGTGGCGTCGAACACTTTCAGGCCACGGCCGGCAGCTTCGCTACGCACGGCTTGCGAGACGCCGTGGGCACTGAAGATCACGATGACGTCGTCCGGTACCTGATCCAGTTCCTCGACGAAGATCGCGCCACGACTGCGCAGGTCCTCGACCACAAACTTGTTGTGCACCACTTCATGACGCACATAGATCGGCGGCCCGAACACCTCAAGGGCGCGGTTGACGATTTCGATCGCCCGGTCCACGCCGGCGCAGAAGCCACGGGGGTTGGCGAGTTTGATTTGCATGCTGTGCCTCGTGTCTTGCGCGCAAGAAATAGCGAAAACGTTGAAAAGCTAATGGGGTAGCGACGATTCGATTTGCTCGCGAAAGCGGTGTTTCAGACAACGTTTATGTTGAATGTCAGTCAGCATTCGCGAGCAAGCCGGCCCCACAGGGATTCTGCTGTGTGACTCAGAGCGCTTTGACGTTGATGATCTCGACGTCAAAGGTCAGCTTCTTGCCAGCCAGCGGATGATTGAAGTCAACGGTCACTTGCGCGTCGTCGAACTCTTTCACCACACCCGGCAGCTCAGTATTGGCCGCATCGTTGAAGATCACCAGCAGCCCCGGCGACAGCTCCATGTCCACGAACTGCGAACGCGGGATGATCTGTACGTTTTGCGGGTTCGGCTGGCCGAAGGCGTTTTCCGGCTCGACGGTCAGCGTACGCTTGTCGCCGGCCTTGAAACCGAACAGCGCCGCCTCGAAGCCCGGCAGCAGGTTGCCATCGCCGACCTTGAAGGTCGCCGGAGCCTTGTCGAAGGTGCTGTCGACCGTGTCGCCGTTCTCCAGGCGCAATGCAAAGTGCAAAGTGACTTCCGTGTTCTGGCCGATGCGTTGCTCAGCCAATACCTGTTCAGTCATGAACGGCTTCTCCGGTTTTTTTACTTTTGAACATGTCCAGTGCCAGCATCACCGCGCCAACGGTAATCGCGCTGTCGGCGAAGTTGAACGCCGGGAAGTACCAGCGGTTCTGCCAATGCACCAGAATGAAGTCGATCACATGGCCCAGGGCAATGCGGTCATACAGGTTGCCCAGGGCGCCGCCCAGCACCAGCGCCAGCGCAATGGCCAGCCAGGTTTCGTTGCGGCCCAGGCGCTTGAGCCAGACCACCAGCACCGCACTGACCACCACCGCGATCAGGGCAAACAACCAGCGCTGCCAGCCGGAGCTGTCAGCCAGAAAGCTGAACGCAGCGCCGGTGTTGTAGGCCAGTGTCCAGCTGAAGTAATCAGGGATGATCACGATCTGCTGGAACATCTCGAGCTTGCCTTCGAAGTAAAACTTGCTGGCCTGGTCGATGACCAGAACCAGCAAGCTCAACCAGAGCCAGCTCAGCCGTCCGAAACGGCCAACGGCATTAGGCATAGTGACGAACCTCGCCGGCGCCATCGATGTTGTCCACGCAACGGCCGCAGATTTCCGGATGCTCCGGGTTCACGCCGACATCTTCACGGCAGTGCCAGCATCGGGCGCATTTCGGGAAGGCGGATTTGACAATCTTCAGTTTCAGGCCGCTGACTTCGGTGGCCACAGCATCGGCCGGAGCCTGCACGAACGGCGCGACAGTGGCCGTCGAGGTGATCAGGACAAAGCGCAGCTCGTTGCTCAGCTTGGCCAGGTCGGCGGTCAGCGCGTCTTCGGCGAACAGCGTCACTTCGGCTTGCAGGTTGCCACCGACGGCCTTGGCCGCGCGCTGGATTTCCATCTCTTTGTTGACCGCCACCTTCACTTCCATGATGCGATCCCAGTACTCGCGACCCAGCTCGAAGCCTTCCGGCAGCTCGGTCAGGCCTTCGTACCAGGTGTTGAGCATCACCGACTCGTTGCGCTCGCCCGGCAGGTATTGCCACAGTTCGTCGGCGGTGAAGGCCAGGATCGGTGCGATCCAGCGCACCAGCGCTTCGGAGATGTGGAACAGCGCGGTCTGGCAAGAACGACGGGCCTTGCTGTCGGCGCCGGTGGTGTACTGGCGGTCCTTGATGATGTCCAGATAGAAACCACCCAGCTCCTGCACGCAGAAGTTGTGGATCTTCGAGTAGACGTTCCAGAAACGGTATTCGCCGTAGTGCTCTTGCAGCTCGCGCTGCAGCAGCAGGGTACGGTCCACGGCCCAGCGATCCAGTGCCAGCATGTCTTCGGCCGGCAGCAGGTCAGTGGCCGGGTTGAACCCGGTCAGGTTGGAAAGCAGGAAACGCGCGGTGTTACGGATACGACGATAGGCGTCCGCGCTGCGCTGCAGGATCTGCTCGGACACGGCCATTTCGCCCGAGTAATCGGTCGAAGCGACCCACAGACGCATGATGTCGGCGCCCAGGGTGTCGTTGACTTTCTGCGGCGCGATCACGTTGCCCAGGGACTTGGACATCTTGCGACCGGACTCGTCCACGGTGAAGCCGTGGGTCAGCAGCTCGCGATACGGCGCGTGGTTGTCGATGGCGCAACCGGTCAGCAGGGACGAGTGGAACCAGCCACGGTGCTGGTCCGAACCTTCCAGATACAGGTCGGCACGCGGGCCGGTCTCGTGGCCCATCGGGTGTGAACCGCGCAGGACGTGCCAGTGCGTGGTGCCCGAGTCGAACCAGACGTCGAGGGTGTCGCTGATCTTGTCGTACTGCGGCGCTTCATCGCCCAGCAGTTCGGCAGCGTCGAGTTTGAACCAGGCTTCGATGCCTTCGACTTCAACGCGCTTGGCGACCTCTTCCATCAGTTCGACGGTGCGTGGGTGCAGCTCGCCGCTTTCCTTGTTCAGGAAGAACGGGATCGGCACACCCCAGTTACGCTGACGGGAGATGCACCAGTCCGGACGGTTGGCGATCATCGAGTGCAGGCGCGCCTGGCCCCAGGCCGGCACGAACTTGGTGTCTTCGATGGCTTTGAGCGAGCGCTGGCGCAGGGTGTCGCCGGACACCGGCTCCTTGTCCATGCCGATGAACCACTGCGCGGTGGCGCGGTAGATCAGCGGGGTCTTGTGACGCCAGCAGTGCATGTAGCTGTGTTCGATGACGGTGGTGTGCATCAGCGCGCCGACTTCGGTCAGTTTGTCGACGATGGCCGGGTTGGCCTTCCAGATGAACTGACCGCCGAAGAACTCCAGCGACGGCACGTAAACGCCGTTGCTCTGTACCGGGTTGAGGATTTCGTCGTTGACCATGCCGTATTTCTTGCAAGTCACGAAGTCGTCCACACCGTAAGCCGGAGCGGAGTGAACCACGCCGGTGCCGGCGCCCAGTTCCACGTAGTCGGCCAGATACACTGGCGACAGACGGTCGTAGAACGGGTGACGGAAGTTGATCAGTTCCAACGCCGAACCCGGCGCAGTGGCCAGAATGGTGCCTTCGACGCCGTAACGGGTCAGGCAGGACTCGACCAGCGCTTCAGCCAGCACCAGCAGCTTGTCGCCGATGTCGACCAGCGCGTAGGTGAATTCCGGGTGAACGTTGAGTGCCTGGTTGGCCGGGATGGTCCACGGGGTGGTGGTCCAGATCACGATCGAGGCAGGTTTGCTCAGCGATGGCAGACCGAATGCGGCGGCCAGCTTGGCTTCGTCAGCGATCGGAAACGCCACGTCGATGGTCGAGGATTTCTTGTTCTCGTACTCGACTTCCGCTTCGGCCAGGGCCGATCCGCAATCGAAGCACCAGTTCACCGGCTTCAGACCCTTGAACACGAAACCGCCCTTGACGATTTCGGCGAGGGCACGGATTTCACCGGCCTCGTTCTTGAAGTCCATGGTCTTGTACGGGTTGGCGAAGTCGCCCAGCACGCCGAGACGGATGAATTCGGACTTTTGCCCTTCGATCTGCTCGGTGGCATAGGCACGGCACAGTTCGCGGGTCTTGTCCGCGCCCAGGTTCTTGCCGTGGGTCACTTCAACCTTGTGCTCGATCGGCAGGCCATGGCAGTCCCAGCCAGGGACATACGGCGCATCGAAGCCCGACAGGGTCTTCGAGCGGATGATCATGTCCTTGAGAATCTTGTTCAGTGCGTGACCGATATGGATCGTACCGTTGGCGTACGGAGGGCCGTCGTGCAGGACGAACTTCGGACGATCCTTGCCAATCTCGCGCAACTTTCCGTACAGGCCAATACTGTCCCAGCGCTGCAGGATCTGCGGTTCGCGCTGTGGCAGGCCGGCCTTCATTGGGAAGGCGGTGTCCGGAAGGTTTAACGTGGCTTTATAGTCGGTCATTTAAGGCTCTTCATTAGCGATGGGCGCTAGGTGCGGCTAGTGCACGGGCGGCGGCGACATCCGCGCTGATCGCCGTTTTCAATGCCTCCAGGGAGGCGAAACGCTGCTCTTCACGCAGCTTCTGGTGGAAAACCACCGTCAGACGCCGGTCATACAGATCGCCGGCAAAATCTAAAAGATGGACTTCAAGGTGGGCCTTGCCATCACCTTGCACCGTGGGCCGTACGCCGATATTGGCGACGCCGGGCCAGGTCTTGCCGTCGATATCCACATCGACCAGGTAAACCCCGGTGATCGGCACGCGACGGCGCTTCAGTTGAATGTTCGCCGTGGGCGTACCCAACTGGCGGGCCAGTTTCTGGCCATGCAGCACGCGACCGGCAATCCGGTACGGGCGGCCAAGCAAGCGTTCGGCCAGAGCAAAATCGGCGGCGGCCAACGCGTTGCGCACCTGGGTGCTGCTGACACGAATCCCGTCCAGCTCGACGGTTTGCGCGGCTTCCACGGTAAAACCGTGAACCTGCCCGGCCTGCAGCAGAAAATCGAAATCGCCGAGGCGGTCGCAACCGAAGCGGAAATCGTCGCCGACTTCCAGATGCTGCACGCCGAGACCATCAACGAGGATGGTGTCGACGAATTCACTGGCGCTGAGCTTGCTCAAGCGCTGGTTGAAAGCCAGGCACAAGACCCGGTCGACACCCTCGGCGGCCAGCAATTGCAGCTTGTCGCGCAACCGGGCCAGACGCGCCGGTGCGGTCTCCGGAGCAAAGAATTCCCGTGGCTGTGGCTCGAAAATCACCACGCAGCTGGGCACGCCCAACTCAAGCGCACGCTCACGCAGTCGGGCCAGAATGGCCTGGTGACCACGGTGAACACCGTCAAAGTTGCCAATAGTGGCGACGCAGCCCCGATGCTGGGGGCGCAGATTGTGGAGGCCTCGAACCAGCTGCATAACGCGCTTCTTGCTCATAAAGTGGCCGATTATAACCACACCCGACGGCCGACGACAGGCAACACCGTAACCCAAAGTGATCGAGCCGACAAAACTGCCGGCTCACGCCCGTCTTTCAAGGGTGCAACCTCAGCTCAACGCCTTGCGATTGAAGTCGCGCAGGCGGAAACCGAGCAGCAGCAACATGCCGAAATAAGCCACCACACCGGCAACCACCAAGGCACCCAGGCGCAGAAAGCGCTCCAGCATGTGGCCCTGATCCCACGCAGGCATGAAATGCATGCCGATCAACAGCACCACCGACATCACTGCCACCGCGACCAACAGCTTGAAACCGAATTTCAGCCAGCCCGGTTGCGGTAGATACATCTGCTGCTTGCGCAGTTGATAGAACAGCAGCCCGGCGTTCAGGCAGGCACCGGCGCTGATCGCCAGTGCCAGACCGGCATGGGCCAGCGGACCGATCAGCACCAGGTTGAACAGTTGAGTAACGACCAGGGTGAAGATTGCGATTTTTACCGGGGTACGGATGTTCTGTTGCGCATAAAAGCCCGGCGCCAGAACTTTGATCACGATAATCCCCAACAGACCGACAGAATAGGCAATGAGCGCCCGCTGGGTCATCTCCGCGTCAAACCCGCTGAACTGGCCGTACTGGAACAGCGAAACGGTCAACGGCTCGGCCAGAATCCCCAGCGCCAGCGCGCAAGGCAGCACCAGCACGAAGCACAGGCGCAGGCCCCAGTCGAGAATCCGCGAATATTCGTGGCGATCCTTGCTGGCGTAGGTCTTGGCCAGTGTCGGCAGCAGGATCGTGCCCAGCGCCACACCGAGCACACCGGACGGCAATTCCATCAAACGGTCGGCGTAATACATCCACGATACCGAGCCGGCTACCAGGAAAGAGGCGAAGATGGTGTTGATGATCAGTGAAATCTGGCTGACCGAGACGCCGATGATCGCCGGCAACATCTGTTTCATCACCCGCCAGACGCCGGTATCACGCAGGTTCAGGCGCGGCAGCACCAACATGCCGATTTTTTTCAGGTGCGGCAGTTGATAGAGCAACTGCGCCAGACCACCGACCAGCACCGCCCAGCCAAGGGCCATGACCGGCGGATCGAAATAAGGTGTCAGAAACAGCGAAAACACGATCATGCTGACGTTGAGCAGGGTCGGCACGAACGCCGGCACCGAGAAACGGTTCCAGGTATTGAGGATCGCCCCCGCCAGCGAAGACAGGGAGATCAGCAATATATAAGGGAAGGTCACTCGCAGCAGGTCGGAGGTCAGCTGGAATTTCTCCGGTGTATCGGTGAAACCCGGCGCCGTGGCCCAGATCACCCAGGGCGCGGCAATCATGCCCAGCGCGGTGACCAGCGCCAGTACGAGTGTCAGCAGGCCGGAAACGTAAGCAATAAAGGTGCGGGTCGCCTCTTCGCCCTTCTGGCTTTTGTATTCGGCCAGGATCGGCACAAAAGCCTGGGAAAACGCCCCCTCGGCGAAAATCCTGCGCAGCAGATTGGGCAGTTTGAAGGCGATGAAGAAGGCATCGGTCGCCATTCCGGCGCCGAAGGTGCGGGCGATGAGCGTGTCGCGAACAAACCCGAGAATCCGGGAAAGCATCGTGATAGAGCTGACGGCGGCCAACGATTTGAGCAGATTCATTGAAGGAATGTGTGCCTGTCGATAAACAGCAGGCGAATAACGCGCCCACTTGTGCGATACTCCGCGCCGCAACAGCACAGAGCCAAAGCTCGCGAGTTTACAGGTCACACGCCGGAAAGAAATATCCCGTCGCACCACGCCTACCACTTAGCGGAACGTTTCAAGCGCCCTTGACAAGACTTCAACTCATCGGCATGATTCGCGGCCTATTTTGTTTGCTATTTCCTAAAAAGTCTTTCGAGGAGCTCGACGGTGGCCAACTCACCTTCCGCCAAAAAACGTGCAAAACAGGCTGAGAAGCGTCGCAGCCACAACGCCAGCCTGCGTTCCATGGTTCGTACCTACATCAAGAATGTAGTTAAAGCCATCGACGCAAAAGACGCTGAAAAAGCTCAAGCTGCATACGTTCTGGCTGTGCCAGTTATCGACCGCATGGCCGATAAAGGCATCATCCACAAGAACAAGGCTGCTCGTCATAAGAGCCGTCTGAATGGCCACGTCAAGGCACTGAAAGAAGCTGCCTAAGCGACGTAGTCATTAAAAAACCGACCTCAGGGTCGGTTTTTTATTGCCTGCGATTTGCCCCCACTCCAGCAAAACACAGGCAAAAAAAGAGGAGCCAGCCGGCTCCTCTTTGTTTACGCGCGATTAATGAGCCGCCGCCCACGGCAGAATCGGGATCGCCGTCACCGCATTCTGCGGACTGCCTTCGATCAGACGATCGCTGTAGACCAGATACACCAGCGTGTTGCGCTTCTTGTCGAGGAAACGCACCACCTGCATGGTCTTGAACACCAGCGAAGTGCGCTCCTTGAACACCTCTTCACCATCCTTCAACTCACCCTTGAAGTTGATCGGACCGACCTGACGGCAGGCAATGGACGCCTCGGCACGATCCTCGGCCAGACCCAACCCACCCTTCACACCACCGGTCTTGGCGCGCGACAGGTAGCAGGTCACACCCTCAACCTTCGGATCATCGAATGCCTCGACCACGATCCGGTCGTTCGGCCCGACAAATTTGAACACCGTCGACACCTGACCGATTTCCTCGGCCGAGGCCAGCAATGGCAGCACCATCAACAAGCCCAACAATCCTTTTGCCATGCGCATCGCGTTTTCCTTACACCAGAATCAGATTGTCACGGTGAACCAGTTCCGGCTCAGCCATGTAACCCAGCAAACCGACAATCGCATCCGACGACTGACCGATGATTTTTTGTGCTTCCAGCGCGCTGTAGTTGGCCAGGCCACGGGCAATCTCACGCCCGTCCGGCGCCACGCAAACCACCATTTCGCCACGACGGAAGCTGCCCTGAACCAGCTTGACACCGACCGGCAGCAAACTTTTATTGCCTTGGGACAAAGCGGAAACCGCGCCATCATCCAGCACCAGCGTGCCGCGGGTTTGCAGATGACCGGCCAGCCACTGCTTGCGCGCCGCGAGCATGCCGCGCTCGGGCGACAGCAACGTACCAATCCGCTCACCCGCCTTCAGACGGTCAAGCACACGCTCCAGACGCCCGCCAACAATGATGGTGTGTGCCCCGGAACGCGCCGCCAGCCGCGCCGCACGCAGCTTGGTCTGCATGCCGCCACGACCCAGCGCACCGCCAGTGCCGCCCGCCACTGCATCCAGCGTCGGATCATCGGCGCGCGCTTCGTAGATCAGCTGGGCGTCCGGATTATTGCGCGGATCGGCGTCAAACATGCCGTCGCGATCCGTCAGGATCACCAGCAGATCAGCCTCGACCAGGTTTGCCACCAGCGCTGCGAGCGTGTCGTTATCACCGAAGCGAATTTCATCGGTAACCACGGTGTCGTTCTCGTTGATCACCGGAATGACTTTCAGCTCGACCAGCGCACGCAAGGTGCTGCGGGCGTTCAGGTAGCGCTTGCGATCGGACAGGTCGTCGTGAGTCAGGAGAATCTGCGCAGTGTGCCGACCATGCTCGGCAAAGCTCGACTCCCAGGCCTGCACCAGACCCATCTGACCGATGGCTGCAGCAGCCTGGAGCTCGTGCATCGCACTGGGTCGAGCGGTCCAGCCGAGGCGACTCATGCCCGCCGCCACAGCCCCGGAGGACACCAGCACCAGTTCGACGCCAGCCTCATGCAGAGCCACCATCTGCTCGACCCAGACACCCATTGCTGCGCGATCCAGCCCCTTGCCATCCGCCGTCAGCAAAGCGCTGCCGATCTTCACGACCCAACGCTGCGCACCTGTCACCTTGCTCCGCATCATCTTCAACCTTAGCTTGAGGGCAGCGCGACCTGACACTGCCCGTAACGTTATTCGTGGTTCTTCGTGACCAACAATCGATTTCCGGATACTAAAACGCCGCTCGATTGAGCGGCGCTTAAGTTTACTGCAACGAATCAGTCACGCACGTAAATGATTTCCGGACCGTCTTCGTCATCCACATCTTCTTCGTCCCAATCATCCTCGCCGATGTCATGGACCGACTTCACGCCGCTGCGACGCAGGGCACGCTTGTCATCCAGCGCCTGCAACTGGGCACGGGCCTCGTCTTCGATGCGCTGATCGAGATCAGCCAGCTCTTCCTTGTAGGCCGGGTCATTGGCCAGGCGATCGGCACGATCTTCCAGGTAACGCATGATGTCGCGCGTCAGGCGCTCGGTGCCTTCTTTGGCGATGGCCGAGATCACGTAGACCGGACCTTCCCATTGCAGGCGCTCAACGATTTCCTTGACGCGCTCTTCGTGCTCCTCCTCGAGGATCTGGTCGCACTTGTTCAGCACCAGCCAGCGATCACGCTCCGCCAGGGACGGGCTGAACTTGATCAGCTCGTTGACGATCACTTCAGCAGCGTCCGGCGCACTGCTTTCATCCAGCGGAGCCATGTCCACGAGATGCAGCAACAGACGGGTACGCGCCAGGTGCTTGAGGAAACGGATCCCCAGGCCGGCACCATCGGAAGCGCCTTCGATCAGCCCCGGGATATCGGCGATGACGAAGCTTTTCCAGCGATCGACACTGACCACACCCAGGTTTGGCACCAGCGTAGTGAACGGGTAATCGGCAACTTTCGGCTTGGCAGCCGAAACCGAACGGATAAAGGTACTTTTACCGGCATTCGGCAGACCCAGCAGGCCGACGTCAGCCAGAACTTTCATTTCCAGTTTCAGGTCGCGCTGCTCGCCCGGCTTGCCCGGGGTCGTCTGACGCGGCGCACGGTTGGTACTGGATTTGAAACGGGTATTGCCCAGACCGTGCCAGCCACCCTGAACCACCATCAGCTTCTGACCGGATTTGGTCAGGTCGCCGATGACTTCCTGGGTAGCCGAGTCGATGATCGTGGTGCCAACCGGCACGCGCAGGATCAGGTCTTCGCCCTTCTTGCCGGTGCAGTCGGTGCTGCCACCGTTGGAACCGCGCTCAGCCTCGAAGTGACGGGTGTAACGGTAATCCACCAAGGTGTTGAGGTTTTCGTCGGCCATCATGAAGATGGAACCGCCGTCGCCACCGTCACCACCGTTCGGGCCACCATTTTCAATGAATTTTTCCCGACGGAAACTCATGCAACCATTGCCGCCGTCGCCAGCCTTTACGCGGATCGATACTTCATCAACAAACTTCATAACCAACGCCTCTCGCCGCACGGACGAGCCGAAAAACAATCAAGACATAAGACTCTTGCAAAAATGAGCGCAGCGACCCCAAACCACGACCTGCATCGCACGCCGGCAGCCCATACAAACAGCTTTGCAAGAGACTCACCCCACAAACGAAAAAGCCCCGTCGCAAGACAGGGCTTCTCCAGCACTCTCGCAGTTAGGCTGCGACAACGCTCACGTAACGACGACCGAAGGCGCCTTTTACTTCAAACTTGATCACGCCTTCGATTTTCGCGAAGAGGGTGTGATCTTTACCCATGCCAACGCCGTAGCCAGCGTGGAATTGGGTGCCGCGCTGACGAACGATGATGTTGCCGGCCTTGATGACCTGGCCGCCATACATCTTCACGCCAAGGCGTTTGGCTTCTGAGTCGCGACCGTTACGGGTACTACCACCAGCTTTTTTGTGTGCCATGAGTTCAATTCTCCTAGTGAGGAATTAGGCTGTATTAAGCCTGAATACCGGTGATTTTGATCTCGGTGAACCACTGGCGGTGGCCCATACGCTTCATGTGGTGCTTACGGCGACGGAACTTGATGATGCGGACTTTATCGTGACGACCTTGGGAGATCACTTCAGCCTTGACGGTTGCGCCAGCAACAACAGGTGCGCCGATGTTCACGTCGTCGCCATTGGCGACCAACAGAACGCGGTCAAAAGTCACGGATTCGCCAGTAGCGACTTCCAGTTTTTCGATCTTCAGGTATTCACCTTCAGCGACCTTGTATTGCTTACCGCCGGTAACGATTACTGCGTACATGGTATTTCTCCGATAATCCTGCTCACCCAGCTCTTTATAAGAAGAGGTATTGGCTGGCATGGCTGCATGGGGCTGGAACGGCCCAAGTGCAATTGCGTAAGGCAGGTGCTGCCCAGGAAGTTCAGGGTGCGCGATTGTACGCAAGCCTTCGAAGTCATGCAAGGGGCCGTCCATCGCGCCTTGACAGGCCCGGACGTGGGTCCTAGCATGCCGCGCAACCCTTCTGGAGCACCTGTCGCTGATGCAACCCCAAGCTTTCTACCGCGCGGTGGCGGACGATTTTAGCGCCGTCGACGGCATCATCAAGAAGCAGCTGACTTCCCGAGTGCCGCTGGTATCGAAAATCGGCGATTACATCACGTCGGCCGGCGGCAAACGCCTGCGTCCTTTATTGGTGCTGCTGTGTGGCAAGGCCCTGGGTCGCGAAGGCGACGACATGCGCCTGCTGGCTGCCACCATTGAATTCCTGCACACCGCCACCCTGCTGCATGACGACGTGGTCGACATGTCCGGCATGCGCCGTGGCCGCTCCACCGCCAACGCCATGTGGGGCAACGCCCCGAGCGTACTGGTCGGCGACTTCCTGTACTCGCGCTCGTTCGAAATGATGGTCGAACTGGGCTCGATGCCGGTGATGAAGATCCTGTCCCAGGCCACGCGCATCATCGCCGAAGGCGAAGTGCTGCAGCTGTCCAAGGTTCGCGATGCCAGCACCACCGAAGAAACCTACATGGAAGTCATCCGCGGCAAGACCGCGATGCTCTTCGAAGCCTCGACCCACAGCGCCGCGGCGCTGGCAGGTGCCACCGCCGAGCAGAGCGAAGCCCTGCGCACCTTCGGCGATCACCTGGGCGTGGCGTTCCAGCTGGTAGATGACCTGCTCGACTACAAGGGCGACGCCGAAACCCTGGGCAAGAACGTCGGTGACGATCTGGCGGAAGGCAAGCCGACCCTGCCGCTGATCTACACCATGCGCGAAGGCACGCCAGAGCAAGCCGCACTGGTACGCCAGGCGATCCAGAAAGGTGGGATCGAAGACCTGGAAAGCATCCGCATCGCCGTGGAAGCGTCCGGTTCGCTGGAATACACCGCGCAACTGGCCCGCGATTACGTGGCCCGTGCGATCAAGTGCCTCGACGCGCTGCCGGCCAGCGAATACCGCGATGCACTGGTTGAACTGAGCGAGTTCTCGGTCGCCCGCACGCACTGATCAGCATCGCGTCATCAAAAAACCGCAGCCTCCGATGGAGCCTGCGGTTTTTTGTTGCCTGCCATCGGCGGCTAAAACCCTATACAATGTGCGACTTTTAGCGATCCCCTCTCCAAGGAGCCTTAGTGAGCACGTTGCCACCCTGCCCGAAATGCAATTCCGAATACACCTACGAAGACGGCACCCAACTGGTGTGCCCGGAGTGCGCCCACGAGTGGTCTGCCGGCGGTGAAGCCGAAGTGGCGTCCGATGATGCCGTGAAGAAAGATTCGGTCGGTAACGTCCTGCAGGACGGCGACACCATCACCGTGATCAAGGACCTGAAGGTCAAGGGTACCTCCCTGGTGGTCAAGGTCGGCACCAAGGTCAAGAACATCCGCCTGTGCGATGGCGATCACGACATCGACTGCAAGATCGACGGCATCGGCCCGATGAAACTCAAATCCGAGTTTGTCAGAAAAGTCTGAGTCTGCTGTCTTCCATCCCGCGCCCGCCGTGGGATGGAGCTTCACCCTCCCCCACGATCCCCAACAAATCCTCGCAACAGCCAAACGCCAGCCGTTTTGACCTTACGCAATCTTTACCCGCAAAAAATCACAAACCGCCAATAGGCGCTTGCTATTTGACGAATAAGAATTATTCTCATTGAAACCTTTTCAATGGAGATGAGACCCATGACTTATTTGATCGACGCCTGGCTGGATCGCCCGCACCCGTACCTCAGGATCCTGCATAGGGAAACCGGTGAGGTCTGCGCCGTACTGGAAGAAGAAGCCCTGCACGAATTGCAGGATCAAGGGGATCTGGACGTCAACGGCCTGAGTTCCAGCGAGCCATTGGTGCTCAAGGAGCTGGTGCGCAATCTGTTCCTGTTCTGCTATGCCCGGGCCTTGCGCCCGACCAGTGAACTGCACAACAAGATCGAAGTATGAGAACGGCGAAGCAACCCTGCACAAGCCACGCTTGTGCAGGGTAACGGGGGTTACAGAACGTCGAGCAGCTCGACGTCGAACACCAGAACGCTGTGCGGCGGGATGCTGCCAACGCCTTGAGCGCCGTAAGCCAGTTCGCTCGGCACGTACAGACGCCATTTGCTGCCGGCATTCATCAGTTGCAGGGCTTCGGTCCAGCCAGCGATAACGCCACCCACCGGGAATTCAGCCGGCTGGCCACGCTCGTAGGAGCTGTCGAACACAGTGCCGTCGATCAGCGTGCCGTGGTAGTGAGTACGTACGGTGTCTTCACGGGATGGCTTGGCGCCTTCGCCCTGAGTCAGCACTTCGAATTGCAGACCGGAAGCCAGCGTGGTGATGCCGTCTTTCTTGGCGTTTTCAGCCAGGAACGCACGGCCTTCACCAGCGGCGGCTTCAGCCTTGGCAGCGGCTTCGGCTTGCATGATCTCGCGGATCACTTTGAAGCTGGCGGACAGCTCTTCCTGACCCACGCGGCTTGGCTTGCCGGCGAAGGCGTCAGTCAGACCGGCCAGGATGGCGTCCAGGCTGACACCCGGTGGCGGGTTGTCGCGCAGCTGGTCACCCAGTTGACGGCCGATGCCGTAGCTGACGCGGGTTTCGTCGGTGGACAGATTTACTTCGGACATGACACTGCTCCGCTGTGCGGACGGCCTCAGGACATGCCGTGCGTACACAGCGCGTCCCGGCGCGCCCGGAACCAAAAGGGCGAGCAGACTAGCACAGATGTTCCGGCATTGATCAGGCCCCAGGGCCTACAGCGCGGATCGCCAGGCCAGCGGCACCTTCAGGCTTTCTTCGGCACTGGCGCCAAGACCGCACATTTCATCGTGCACCGAGGTGTGCACCAGGTTGAACGGCAGCACCGGCAAGTCATGCAGCACATCCCGGGCATGCTCGACCGAACGCAGCGTCAGCATTTTCCCCTGTGCATCGCTCAGCGGGTACGCCGCGCCATGCATCCGGGCTTCGAGCAGATAGATTCCGCCTTCCATGGAGATCAGATTCAGTTCGTCGACCTTTCTGGCGACGGCAAACGCATTCAACTCTTGCAGGTTCATGAACGCACCTCACGCGGTGGCGAGCCTTGAGACCTACAGGGATATGCCTCGGCGCCACAAAGCACAAGCCACAAACGACACCGCCCGTCTGTTTCGCAACAAACGGGCGGTTTTGTTACAGCAATCGTCAGCTCATCAGTGCTTGGTGAGCTTGTCCAGGTAACCCATGGCAAACGCCGAGACCACGAAGGTCATGTGGATGATCACGTACCACATCAGGTGCTCGGGATCGACGTTCTTGGCGTCCATGAAGATCCGCAGCAGGTGGATCGAGGAGATTGCCACGATCGACGCCGCCACTTTCATCTTCAGCGACGAGGAGTCCATGGTGCCCAGCCAGCTGAGCTTCTCTTTGCCTTCATCGATGTTCAGTTCGGAGACGAAGTTCTCGTAGCCGGAAATCATCACCATCACCAGCAAGCCGCCGACCAGCGCCATGTCGATCAACGACAGCAGCACCAGAATCAGCTCGGACTCGGCCATGGAGAAAACGTTGGGAATGACATGAAACACTTCCTGGAAGAATTTCAATGCCAGCGCCAGCAGCCCGAGGGACAGCCCGATGTAGATCGGCGCCAGCAGCCAGCGCGTGGCGTACATTGCATTTTCGATAAAGCGTTCCATTGACTCTCACACAAGAAGGGTTGAAATCGGCGGCGAGTATACCAGCCGCCCATGACAGCCAGAAACCGCCCGGAAATCCGCCACCTGCGTGTGTGTGTCAAAGTTTTTCTGCTAGTGTCCAAACCATTGACAGCCCAGCGACAGTGGACAGGACGACTGGAAAATGGATGTGCGATTGCCGATAACGACTGCCGGAATTTGCTTCGCCCTGTGGCTTGGCGGATGTTCGCCCGGCGATGAAAAGCATGCCGTCAGCCTTGAAGAAAAGACCGCCCGGTTCGAGCAATCGCTGGACGCTATCACCGATCCGAAACTCAAGGATGCCGTGACCGAACTCGGCGGTTCGCTGTTGCTGCTCGAACGCGCGCAACAGAAGCTCGACAACAAACCGCCCCGGACCGAATACGGCGAAGACGCCCTCGGCGTACTCCGGCACTACCCGACACCCCAGGCACTGGTCGACACGTTCATCAATGGCCTGTTTGTGTTGCACAAGGATTCCAGCTCCGATTACCTCACCGATCTGCAACCGGTGTTCCCTTTCGTGCTCAACATCCCCGGCGGCTTTCTGTTCCCCCATGGCGTGGAATGGCAATCGGTAACCCTGAGCAACAAACGGGTCATTGCCTATCAGCCGGAATGGTCGGAAACCGATCCTGGCATTCAGCTGAGCCCATCCAGCTCCAACGTCACCAACCCCGATGACCTGACCGTTACCTACCCGTTTATCGAAGGGTTGAATGTCGACAAGAAGAATCTGCCGCGCCCGGTCAGCCTGCAAGGCCAGGTGGAAGTCATCGCCCCGAAACGCCTGCACAGTTTCAATCTGGATAAAAAGGACGTCGGCCAGACCCGCTCCGACGGCAACCTCAGCGTGACCTTGCTGAAACTTGACACGCACTACGCCGAACTGGAGTTCAGCAACCAGTTGCCGCTCGCCCCGGAAGTCGCCAACACCCGGCTCAATCCGTTGATCGTCCAGGCCCGCGACTCGACGGGCCAGTATCTGGTGCGTGCCGGCGCCATCAACGAAAACCCCGAACAGGTGGCGTTCTATCAAAAGCAGCTGGCTTATCTGCAACAGCAGAAAGCCTGGAGCGAGGCGCTGGAAAAAAAACTGGACGATGAACAACGGGCCTTTGAGCAACAGCACCCGCGCCACTACAACAAGGTGTACTTCAACGGCCCGATCGACACCCTTGAAGTCAGCCTGCTGGATTTTTCCGAAGCGACCGTCACCCGCAAGGCGCTGGATCTGCCCGTGCGCGAGTTCGATCCGCACACCACGGAAAAAACCGTGCAGCCACTAGACCTGCCGATCACCGTCTACGACGACCAGGCGCCCGACTGGCTCAAGGGCGCATCCCTGACAGAAGAACAGCTGAAAAGCGGCGTTCATATCCGCCAATCGGTCGAAGAACCAAGCGCCGCGCGCATCGAGTTCGACCACCGCAAAACCTTCAATGATGAAATGCTCGGCGACGACTTCAGCCCCGGCGAAAGCCCGGTGACGTTTTTCACTGAAAAACACAACGGCAAACTCGACGAGCCCATCGAACTGCCGCCCGAGGCATACCAGGTCGATCCGCTACAGGCGACCATCACCTACGACCTGAATCTGTTCCCGGAAACCCCGGCGATTGCCGTCGGCTCGATGCCGTTGTTCCTGGCCACAGTGGACAAAAAGGCTTATGAAGCCAAGGCCCTGCCCAAAGGTCTGGAAATCAGGAGCAACGCCTTGGTGGTGGATTTGAAGCGATTCCCCGCCAACGAATGGCGATTCTTCGTCAAGGACGACAGCGGACATTACCTGAAGCAGATTCTGTCGGTCAGTCACGACGCGAGCGCGGAAGGGCCGGCGTTATTCGGCGTGCATTATTTCTACGGCCATCCGACGCACGTGGAAACCTACCAGCGAACCGACCTCACCACCGTGCAATACGGCTTCGAGGTCAAACTCGACAAAGCGCAGACCCAGGGCGCAGCGCCCTGATCGGCACCGTTGATCGACGCTAATGGTCGAAAGTGCCGATGCTGCGTCCGCGTCCACCATTGATCTGTCGCAACTGCGCCTGCAGATGCAACGACCAGATCTGTGGATCATTGGCCAGTTCATAGCCGTGCATCGTCAGGCTTTCAACGATGGTGTCGAGAATCGACTCGGCGGCGATCGGCCCGTGAAACGGGCCCTGAGCCTTGATGGCGGAAGGTTGTTCACCGGCCATGCCGGCGGCGAAGAGCAGCGTCCACATGCCGTTATCGCCGGCCAACGGCTTGATGGCGCATTCGATACGGGTCACAAGACCCAGGCATTGACGGGTGAGGCAGAGGTTGCGCGACATGGCGGCGACCCTCGGTAAAGCCGGTGTTCAGCCCTTGCTGAAGAGCTGTTTCGATCCAGTGATACTGTCGATGTCCTTGAGCAGAGAATAGAAGAAAAGTCCGGCGCGCAAGCCGCACAGAACCAGAAGGCGCCGAATGGTCATTGTGTGAATATTGACGCCAGAGTGATGGCACTTTTGCCGACGTTCGCGACAAAACAAAAACGGGAGCACAAGGCTCCCGTTTTATGATCGCCGCCTGACTCAAGCCGGTTTGGCCTCAGCCAGCGCCTCCTGCGCCAGTTCCTTCTCGGCCTCTTTCAAATCGTCTTCGCTGATCATCTCGGCAATCACTCGCAGGCGCTCCACCACCCGCGCATTGACGCTGCCTTCGGGGAATTCGCCTTCCTCGTTCGGCTCACCGGCCGGCTCGCCCACCAGCAGGCTCAACGCTTCATCGGCCTGACGCACCGCGTAAACGTGGAACTGCCCGGCACGCACTGCCGCCAACACCTTCTCGTCGAGCATCAGCGTGGCGACGTTGGCCTGCGGAATGATCGCACCCTGCTCGCCCGTCAAACCGCGCGCTTCGCAGAGACGGAAGAAGCCTTCGATCTTCTCGTTGACCCCGCCCACCGCCTGCACCTCACCGAACTGGTTGATCGACCCGGTGATCGCGAAGCACTGCTTGAGCGGGGTTTTCGACAACGCCGAAATCAGCGTACACGCCTCGCCCAGCGACGCACTGTCGCCATCGACGTAGCCGTAGGATTGCTCCAGCGCGATGCTCGCGGAAATCGCCAGCGGGAATTCCTGTGCATAACGGCTGCCCAGATACCCGGTGAGAATCATCACGCCCTTGGAGTGGATCGGCTGACCGAGGTTGACCTCGCGCTCGATGTCGACGATGCCGCTGCCGCCCGGGTACACCGTGGCGGAAATCCGCGCCGGCACACCGAACGCCGAGTCGCCGACTTCAAGCACAGTCAAACCGTTGCATTTGCCGACCGCCGCGCCGTCGGTGTCGATCAGAATGATCCCCGCCAGCATGTCGTCGAGAATCCGCGCCGAGACACGACCGGTGCGGGTGGCCTTGGCCTTGAGCGCACGCTCGATGTGGCCGGCGTCGGTCATTTCATCGTTGGCCAGATGCCGGATGAAATCCGCCTCGCTGACCAGCTGGAACAGATCGCCGATCCGCGCCGACAAACGCCCCTGATGCTCGGCCAGGCGCGCACTGTAGGTCGCCAGACGCGCCACCGCGTCGGCGGTCAGCGGCGCCATGCCTTCTTCCGAAGTACGGGTTTTCAGCAACTGGGCGAACTGCTCCAGGCTTTCGTCGACCATCGGGATGTCTTCGTCGAAGTCCACCAGAACGCGGAACATCTCCTGGAAGTCCGGATCGAGGTCTTGCAGCGTGTAATACAGCTGGCGCGCACCGATGATGATCACTTTGACCTGCAACGGAATGTGCTGCGGGTTGAGCGTCATGGTGGCGAAACGGCCCATTTCGCCCAGCGGCGACTCCATCTTCAGCTTGCGCGATTGCAGGGCGCGCTTGAGCGCATCCCATACGAACGGCTCGCCGAGCATTTTTTCTGCTTCAAGGATCAGGAAACCGCCATTGGCGCGGTGCAACGCACCCGGACGCAACTGGCGATAGGTGGTGTAGAGCGCGCCCTGATCGGTGGTGTATTCGATGCGACCGAACAGGTTTTCGTAGGTCGGATGCGGTTCGAACACCACCGGCGCACCGCCGCTGGCCGGATGACCGACCACCAGACTCGGCGCGTATTGCTCTTCCAGCAGCTTGCGCGCGACCGCGTCGGTCTTGCTGTCATCGACCAGTTGCTCGACCACGGTTTTCAGCAGATACACCTGCATCGCTTGCAGGTAACCACAGACGGCAGCGTTTTCCGCGTACTTTTCCGACAGCGGTGCGAGCAAGGGCTGCAAGGCCAGGGTGATGGTTTCTTCGTTGAGCTGACGCAGCTGGTTGTTCGACTCGCGCTTCCATTGCGGCAGGCTGGCGAGTTCTTCGTTCAGACGCTCTTCAAGGCTGGAAATATCATCGTGAAAGCGTTCGCGCTCGGCTTCCGGCAACTGGGCGAATTCAGCTTCATCCAGCGCCTTGCCTTCGAGCATCGGGGTAAAGGCGATGTTGCTGCTGTCGCGATACAGGGCGACGTCTTTTTCCAGGGCCAGGCGCTCGATGACGTCCAGTGCCTTGTCGTAGCGCTGGTTGAAGGCGCGATCGATGGCGCTCTTCTTCTGCTGGTAGGACGGGTGCTCGAAAACCGCAGGAAAGGTCGCCAGCAGGTTGTCGATCAGGCCGTTGATATCGCCGATGAACGCAGCGGCGCTGCCGGACGGCAACTCCAGGGCGCGAGGTTCGCGCGGCTCATCGAAATTGTTGACGTAGACCCAGTCCGCCGGGGTCTGCAGGCGTTTGCCTTCGGCTTTCAGGTAGCGTTTGACGAACGAGAAACGGCCGGTGCCGGGCTCGCCCATGACGAATACGTTGTAACCGGGGCGTGGCATGGCCACACCGAACTGCAAGGCTTCGACCGCACGTTCCTGGCCAAGCACACCGCGAAAGGGCTCCAGATCATTGGTGGTAGTGAAGCTGAACTGTTCAGCGGAAAACGGACGGGTCAGCGCTTCGGGCGCTAGACGCAAGCTGGCAGCAACAGGATCAGGCATCGGGCTTCCTTAACAATCAGGCGGGGCAGATAGCGGCATTCTGGCGCTGCCCGTGCCCCACTGGCAAGGCGCGCCACACCACAAAGCATAGACAACCGGCCTGCCTGCACTCGGGCCCCGCCAAACCGGGGTTTATTCCAAATATTGTGCAAAAACTCACGGAACCCTCGGAACGTGCCTAAACTCCAAACTGCGCGGCTGGAACTAATACCGGCCCACTGGCTTCGTCTGGATCTGTTTCGTACAGAGCTTGGGGGCCAGAACCCTGTCCATTGGTATGCACATAAAGAGAACAAAGCTATGAAACGGATTCTTCTCGGTACTCTCTTCACCGCTGTATCCATCAACGCGATGGCGCAAGCTCCAGGGGGCCCGGATTGCGGTTGGGGCAACATGCTGTTCGAAGGTCAGCGTGGCACCCCGGCTCACTTCCTGGCATCCACCACCAACGGCACCTCCGGCAATGCCACCTTCGGCATGACGTCCGGCACCAACGGTTGCTCCACCAACGCTTCGCTGACCTACGGCGGCAAATCCTGGTTTGCCATGAATGGCATGATGAACGAGCTGTCCGAAGACATGGCAAAAGGCAACGGCGAAGCGCTGACGACCTATGCCGTGGTACTGGGCGTGGCGCCGGAAGACCGTGCGCACTTCGCCGCCGTCACTCACGAGCACTTCCAGCAGATCTTCAGCAAGGCTGACGTGACCGCCGAAGACGTGCATACCAACACCCTGGCCGTCCTGAAGGCAGACCCACGTCTGGCCAAGTACGCGACTCAGGCTTAAGCTCGACCCACCCGCTTCCTTCGGGAAGCGGGTTTTATTTTTTCGGCCCGCCCTCCTTGGGTCTTTGTTTCTTTCGACTTAAGTTGCCATTTATGCTCAAACGCCTTGCCTGGCTGGCGCTGTGTGTCTGCGCCCCGCTGTCCGCCGCGCCCCACATCGACCCTCAACGTTTGCAGCAACTGGCCAACGACCGTTTCTGGATTTCCCTCGGTCATTACGAAACCGCCAAACTCGGTGGCTGGCGCAGCTACGTCAGCGACAAAAAATTCTTCCTCGCCCCCGATGGCAACAAACACCCCGACCATGAACTGGCGGCCACCGTACAAGCGCTGTACGCCCCCGCCAGTCTCGGTGAGCAACACGCCCAGTGCATCTACCCGGCGCGCACGCGCTGGCTGAAAGACCAGCTCAACCTGACCGACCTGCCGACGCCGGACTGCGCCGAATTCAAGAAGTGGTTCAAGGACGTCTCGCCCCACAGCGCGGTGATGATTTTCCCGGCGGCCTACCTCAACAGCCCGTCGTCGATGTTCGGCCACACCCTGCTGCGCATCGACCAGGCCGACGTGCAAAGCGACAAGACCTCGCTGCTCAGCTACGCGATCAACTTCGGCGCCTACATCGAAGGCTCGGACAACAGCATTCTTTACGCCTGGAAAGGCTTGATGGGTGGTTATCCGGGACTGTTCGCGCTGGTGCCCTATCAGGAAAAACTCTCGGAATACCGCAGCCTGGAAAACCGCGATCTGTGGGAATACCGGCTCAATCTGACGCAAGCCGAAACCGCGCGGATGGTCGAACACGTGTGGGAGTTGAAGCAGATCCAGTTCGACTATTTCTTCTTCGATGAAAACTGCTCGTATCGCCTGCTCGAACTGTTGCAGGTGGCGCGCCCGAGTCTGCGCCTGACCGAACAATTCCCGCTGACCGCGATCCCCACCGACACCGTCAAAGCGGTGAAGGAAGCCGGGCTGGTCGAGCACATCGAATATCGTCCGTCCCGCGAGCGCGAACTGCTCAGCCGTGCCGCCCCCCTGAGCGGCGAGGAACAGGAATGGGTGCTGAAAGTCAGCGCCGATCAACAGCAATTGCAGGATCCGACCTTCAAGGCCCTGCCCCGGGATCGCCAAGCGCTGATCATCGACGCGGCGTATCGGCTGGAACGCTACCGCGCCAACGGCCAGGAACGTGATCCGCAGCGGGCGCAGCGCAGTTTCGAATTGCTGCGGGCGATCAACAAAAACCCGGCGCCGGAGCTGCAAATTCCGCAACCGGGCCTGCCCGAAGACGGCCACGAATCGCGCACCTGGCAGGCAGGTCTCGGCACTCGCGGTGACCGCGCGTTCGGCGAGTACGGCTTGCGCATGGCCTATCACGACCTCAACGACAACGCCGAGAGTTTCCCCCTTGGCGCGCAGATCGAAATCCTGCAAATGAAGCTGCGCCAGTACGAAGGCAATCACTGGCAATTCCAGCAACTGGATCTGGCGACCATCCGCTCACTGACGCCGCGCAACGCGCTGTTGCAGCCGCTGTCGTGGCAAGTCACCGGGGGTCTTGAACGTGTGCCGGGCAAGCATGACGACGAAACCCTGGTCAGCCACGTCAACGGTGGCGGTGGCGGAACCTGGGCGCTGGGTGACGATGTGCTGGGGTTCGCCCTCGGCACCGTGCGCGTCGAACACAACAATGATTTCGCCGAGTTCGTTTCTCCCGCAGGCGGTTTCAATACCGGCGTGTTGTGGAAGAACCCGCTGGGCAATCTCAGCGTGGAGGCCAAAGGCGATTACTTCTTCAATGGTGAAGTGCGCCGTAGCCTGAGTCTGAATCAGCAATGGGAGTTGTCGCGCAACCTCGGCCTGCGCCTGAGTGCCCAGCGTGAATTCAGCCACCTGGCCACACCGGAGACCGAGGTGATGCTGGAAGTGAAGTGGTATCACTACTGATCCCGAACATTTCCCTGAACCTGTGGGAGCGGGCTTGCCCGCGATAGCGAATGATCAGTCAACAGAGATGTTGAGTCTGATGGCCTCATCGCGGGCAAGCCCGCTCCCACAGGGATCTCCACTGGTTAACGAATTACTTACAGGCCTTTCACCAAAGCCCGACGAATCATCTTCTAGACTTTCCCCATAAGCCGGAAAACCGGCCCGGGAGAGTGTGATGTGGCGGTGTGCGGTTTTTGCGGGTGTATTGCTGTTGTTGGGTGGCTGTCAGAGCACCCACGAAGATTTGATTGCCAAGGGTTATCCACCGGCGTTCGCCGACGGTTTCGATGACGGTTGCATCAGCGGTCGTCAGGCGGCCGGTTCGATCAGCGGCGAGTTTCGCAAGAACGTGCCGCGTTATCTCAAGGACAAGCAATACGCCGAAGGCTGGAGCGACGGCTTCCGGCAGTGTCAGGCAATGCTGGAAAACAAGGATCGCGAACAGTATCGCAACGAGCACTGGGACGAACGCGAGCGCGCCTGGCAGCAGGAAAAGGATCAGGGTGCCGCGCGGGCTTATCGTTCGCAGTAGGTCGTTTCCAGACATCCGGCGAAACCTTTTGCCTGCGACCATGGCCCAACGGCTATAACAGGAGCCCATCATGAGTCGCGCTTTCGTCAACGAAGAGAACGCCGCTGCGCAAGCCGATCAGCCGGTCGAACGGCAGGTCAGCACCCAGCCCAATTACGTCACGCCGCAAGGGTTTGCCCAGTTGCAGGCCAAGGTCGCCGAACTGCAAACCCTGCACGCCGAAGAGGCCGCCAGGGGCGAACAGGCCGACAAGCAGCGACTGGCCGACCTCGAACGGGATTTGCGTTATTTCAATCAACGGGTCGCCAGCGCACAGGTCGCGGCCGTTCCGACCTCGACCGACAAAGTGCAGATCGGCAGTTGGGTGACCTACGCCGACGAACATAACACCGAGCGTCGGGTGCAATTGGTCGGCGAAGATCAGGCCGATGCGGCCAACGGCCTGATCAACTGGGCCTCACCGCTGGGCCGTGCGTTGCTTGGCGCGCGGCTCAACGACGAAGTGCTGTGGCAGCGCCCGGCCGGCGATCAACTGATTGAAGTGATCCGCATCGAGCGCTCGTGAACCCCGTTGCTTAAACCACGCCCTGGGCGAGCATCGCGTCGGCGACTTTGACGAAGCCGGCGATGTTCGCGCCTTTGACGTAGTTGATCCGGCCGTTTTCCTCACCGTAATGCACGCAGGCGTGGTGGATCGACTGCATGATCCCGTGCAGTTTGCTGTCCACCTCGCCGCCCGTCCACAGCAGGCGCATGGCGTTCTGCGACATTTCCAGCCCACTGACCGCCACGCCGCCGGCATTGGAGGCCTTGCCCGGCGCGAACAGAATGCCGGCCTCGATAAAGATATCCACAGCCTCAAGAGTGGTCGGCATGTTCGCGCCCTCGGCCACGCAGGTGCAGCCGTTACGCAACAAAGTGCGGGCGGATTCGGCGTCGAGTTCGTTCTGAGTCGCGCATGGCAGCGCGATGTCGCACGGCAACGACCATGGCAGCTGACGCGCACGGAACTCCAGGCCGAAGGCGCAAGCCAGTTCGCTGATCCGCCCGCGCTTGACGTTCTTCAGTTCCAGCAGCGCCAGCCATTGCTCTTCGCTCAGGCCGGCCTCGCAATACAGCGTGCCCTCGGAGTCGGACAGGGAAATCACCTTGCCGCCCAGATCCATCACTTTGCGAGCCGCGTACTGCGCAACGTTGCCGGAACCGGAGATCGCCACGCGCTTGCCTTCAACGGCCTGCTCGCGGCGCTTGAGCATTTCCTCGGCGAAGTACACGCAACCGAAACCGGTGGCTTGCGGGCGAATCAGGCTTCCGCCATAGGTCATGCCCTTGCCGGTCAGCACGCTGGTGAACTGATTGCTCAGGCGCTTGTACTGACCGAACAGGAAACCGATCTCCCGCGCACCGACACCGATGTCGCCGGCCGGCACGTCCACGTCGGCACCGATGTGGCGATACAGCTCGCTCATGAACGCCTGGCAAAAACGCATGACCTCGGCGTCGCTTTTGCCCTTCGGATCGAAGTCCGAACCGCCCTTGCCACCACCCATCGGCAGCGAGGTCAGGGAGTTCTTGAAGGTCTGTTCGAAGGCGAGGAATTTCAGTACGCCCAGGTTCACCGAAGGATGGAAGCGCAAGCCGCCCTTATACGGGCCGATGGCGCTGTTCATCTGGATGCGGAAACCGCGATTGACCTGGACCTTGCCTTGATCGTCGACCCACGACACCCGGAATACCACCGCCCGCTCCGGCTCGCAGATGCGCTCCAGAATCCCCGAGGTCAGATAGTGCGGATTGGCTTCGAGAAACGGCCACAGGCTGCGCAGGACTTCTTCGACAGCCTGGTGGAATTCGGGTTGATCCGGATCGCGTTTTTTCAGACGGGCGAGGAAGGATTCGACGGATTCGATCATGGGAAAAGTCTCGGCAAATTTGTTGTCGTTGGAGGAGATTGAGCCGGACTGTAACAAACGACATGTACACAGCAACAGACAAAAATGTCGCATTTATGAAAACAAATAGTACACACGCTATAAAACAGTCTGCATTGCAGGCAAAAAAAAGCGGAGCCCGAAGGCTCCGCTTTTTCATGCAACCAACCTGTAATCAGGCCAGTTTCTTGTGGCGTACCCGGTGTGGCTGGGCCGCTGCTTCGCCGAGGCGCTTTTTGCGATCGGCTTCGTACTCGGTGTAGTTGCCTTCGAAGAACACCGCTTGCGAGTCGTCTTCGTACGCCAGGATGTGAGTCGCGACGCGGTCAAGGAACCACCGATCGTGAGAGATCACAATGGCGGCGCCCGGGAAGTCCAGCAGGGCTTCTTCCAGGGAACGCAGGGTTTCAACGTCGAGGTCGTTGGACGGTTCGTCGAGCAGCAGGACGTTGCCGCCCTCCTTCAGGGTCAGCGCCAGGTGCAGACGACCGCGCTCACCACCGGACAGGTCCTTGACGAACTTCTGCTGGTCGCCGCCCTTGAAGTTGAAGCGACCGACGTAAGTACGCGACGGGATCTCGTAGTTTCCGATGCGAATCTGGTCGGAACCGTCGGAGATCTGCTGGAACACGGTCTTGCTGCCATCCAGGTCTTCGCGACTCTGATCCACGCAGGCCAGTTGTACGGTTTCGCCGATCTCGATGCTGCCGGAGTCCGGCGTTTCCTTGCCCATCAGCATGCGGAACAGGGTCGACTTACCGGCACCGTTACCGCCGATCACGCCGACGATGGCGCCTTTGGGCATCGAAAACGACAGGTTGTCGATCAACACGCGATCGCCGTAGCCCTTGGTGACGTTCTTGAATTCGATGACCTTGTCACCCAGGCGCGGACCGGCAGGGATGTAGATCTCGTTGGTTTCCGAACGCTTCTGGAATTCCTGCGACTGCATTTCTTCGAAGCGTTGCAGACGAGCCTTGGATTTGGACTGACGGGCCTTGGCGCCTTTGCGCACCCACTCCAGTTCTTCCTTCATGGCTTTTTCGTGAGCCGATTGCTGCTTGGATTCCTGGGCCAGACGCTCGGACTTGGCTTCCAGCCAACCCGAGTAGTTGCCCTCGTAAGGAATGCCCGCGCCGCGGTCGAGTTCCAGAATCCAGCCGGCGACGTTGTCCAGGAAGTAACGGTCGTGCGTGATCGCGACCACAGTGCCCGGGAAGTCGTGCAGGAAGTGTTCGAGCCACGCAACGGAGTCGGCATCCAGGTGGTTGGTCGGTTCGTCGAGCAGCAGCATGTCCGGAGCGGACAGCAGCAGACGGCACAGGGCCACACGACGCTTTTCACCACCGGACAGGTGCTCGACCCTGGCGTCCCAGGCCGGCAGACGCAGCGCATCGGCGGCGACTTCCAGTTGACGCTCCAGGTTGTGACCATCGCTGGCCTGCAGGATCGCTTCGAGCTTGGCCTGTTCGGCGGCCAGCTTGTCGAAGTCGGCATCCGGGTCGGCGTAGGCAGCGTAGACCTCGTCCAGACGCGCTTGCGCATCCTTGATCACGCTGACCGCTTCCTCGACCACTTCACGTACGGTCTTGGTCGGATCCAGTTGCGGCTCTTGCGGCAGGTAACCGATGTTCAGTTCCGGCATCGGGCGCGCTTCGCCTTCGAACTCGGTGTCGACGCCGGCCATGATTTTCAGCAGCGTGGATTTACCCGAACCGTTGAGGCCGAGTACGCCGATCTTGGCGCCGGGGAAGAAAGACAGCGAAATGTTTTTCAGGATTTCCCGCTTCGGCGGAACAACTTTGCCCAGCCGATGCATGGTGAAGACGTATTGAGCCATGGAGAACCTTGGGTCAGTGACTGATGAATGATTGGAGCGCAGGCGATGCCCGGCCAGACCGATGCGCGTCGTTCACTTGACCACTTGATGGCCATCAATGCGTGCGCGCGGAAAAAGTCTGAGTCTAGGAGCTGGGCCAGACGCTGTTAAAACGTAACGAGCGAAGGAAAGACAAGGCGGAAACAGGCGAGGACGCGGAGTTTACGGGTTGTAAATGAGCAGTCCGAGCCTGTTTTCAACGCAGTATTTCCGAGCGCAGTAGTTTTAACAGTGTCTGGGCTCCCGCGTAACCGGCAAAGCTACCTTAATGACAGAAGGCAGTCCAGCCGAGTGGGGCTGGCACTTCGCCACAACTCAAGGCATGCTAGCCGCCCCTTGGGCGTCCGGCTTATAGTGCACGTCGCGCCAGTCCAGCCAGACCGCAGGATTACAGTTTGTCCAACGTCACTCCGCCAGCCTCTGTGAGCAGCACCCAACCGGCGCCCGGCTCGCCCCTGCGCGGAACATTGAAAGGCGCGCTGGCGACACTGGTGCTGATGCTGCTGGCGCTGCTGTTCTGGCAGTTGCTCGATCAACTGCACGAAACCCAGAAAAACCAGCGCCAGTACACCATCGACTACACCGCCGACCTCGCCGCTCAGGTCAGCCTGAACATGGCGCTGAACGCGCAGATCGCCCTCAATCTGCTACCGATCGTCGAACAGCCCCAGTCGGCCGACGAACAGCAGGCGCTGCTGCGCAAGCTTCAGCAATCGTTGCCCGACCTGCGCAGCCTCGCGCTGCTCACCCCGTCCGGAAAAATCCTCAGCGACAGTGCCACCGACAGCCACGACGCAGATTACCTAAGCGATCTGGTGCGCCGCAGCCGCGCTCAAGCCCATTATTTCAGTAACGCCGACGACGGTTCGGTAGTGCATCTGTTACTGCATCAGGCCAGCGGCAGCACGCGCGGTTACTGGGCGCTGCGCCTGACGCCGACCTTCTTCGACGCGCTGACCAAACAGGGCGACAGCGGTATCCGCCCGTTGTGGCTGGTGGAAAACCGCGTCAATCATCAGATCATCAGCCGTGACAAAGCCCTGCCGTCCACCAAGACCAGCACCCTGACCCCGGACGATCTGGCCAACAGCGTGCTGACCGTGCCGCTGAGCAGCAGCGACTGGCAACTGCGTGGCCTGTTCGACCGCCAGCATGTGCTCGAACAACTGCTGCCGGCGTTCATCGGCAAATGCCTGTTGGGCCTGGCGCTCTCGCTGCTGCCGTTTATCGCATTGCTCAACATGCGTCGCCGTCAGCGCCAGGTGCATGAAGGGCGTCGGCGTTATCAGGATATTTTCGAAGGCACCGGCGTGGCGTTGTGCGTGCTCGATCTTTCGGGGCTCAAGCAGGTTTTCGAGAAAGCCCAGATCCAGACCAGCGACCAGCTCAAGGCCTGGCTCGACCAGCCGGCGCAGCGCCAGCAATTGCTCCACGAATTGCGGGTCACCGAGGTCAACCAGGTCGCGTTGCAATTGCTCAACGTCAATTCTTGCGATCACGCCTGGCAACTGTTGATCGACGGCCAGCCGCACAGTCAGTGCGCCATCGGCAATCAGGTACTCGACGCCGTGCTTCAGCAGCAAAAGCAGCTGGAACTGGAAATCAAACTGCCGGACATCAATGGCCGCGACCAGCACCTGTGGCTGGTGCTGCGCCTGCCTGAGGAGCAGCACGATTACAAAGCCGTGATCCTGAGCATCAATGACATTACCAGCCGCAAGCTGATCGAGCTGTCGCTGCTGGAGCGCGAAGGTTTCTGGTCGGACGTGGTGCGCACCGTGCCGGATCATCTGTACGTGCAGGATGTGATCAGCCAGCGGATGATTTTCAGCAATCACCACCTCGGCCAGACCCTCGGTTACAACCGCACCGAACTGCATCAGATGGGCGAGTACTTCTGGGAAATCCTCCTGCACCCGGAAGACGCCGACTATTACCACCGCTCGCGGCAGATGCAGCGTCACGCCGGTTACAGCCAGTTGTTGCAATGCCAGCTGCGTTTCCGTCATCGCGACGGCAAGTGGCGGCGTTTCGACATTCGCGAACAGGCGCTGGCGCGGGACAAGCACGATCAGGTCACGCGGATCATCGGCGTGGCCAAGGACATCACCGAGCAGATCGAAGCCAGCGAATCGTTGCGCGACAGCGAGCAGCGCTACCGGATGCTCGCCGAAAGCATCAGCGACGTGATTTTCTCCACCGACAGCAAACTCTCGCTGAATTACGTCAGCCCGTCGGTGCAGGCGGTGCTGGGCTATGACGCCGAATGGATTTTCCAGAACGGCTGGCAATCGACCATCGCTAACCCGCAGCAATTGAGCGGCATCTATCTCCTGATGGATCGGGTCAGCAAAGCCTTGGGCAAACCCGAGCAACTGGTGATTTTGCGTAGCCAGGTGCAGACCCAGTTGTTCCTGTTCGACTGCCTGCGCGCCGATGGCCGCAAGATCCCGATCGAACTGCGTCTGGTGCTGGTGTGGGACGAGCACGGTGCGTTCGAAGGCGTGCTCGGGGTCGGTCGCGACATCAGCCAGCAGCGCCGTGCCGAAAAAGACCTGCGCATGGCGGCCACGGTATTCGAGCACTCGACCTCGGCGATCCTGATCACCGACCCGGCCGGCTATATCGTCCAGGCCAACGAGGCGTTCAGTCGGGTCAGCGGTTACGCGGTGAGCGAGGTGCTCGACCAGTTGCCGAACATGCTGACCGTCGACGAACAGCAGGACGCGCACCTGCGCTACGTGCTCAAGCAGTTGCATCAGCACAGCACCTGGGAAGGCGAAGTCTGGCTCAAGCGCCGCAACGGCGAGCATTACCCGGCATGGGTGGGCATCACCGCCGTGCTCGACGACGAGGGCGACCTGGCCAGTTACGTGTGCTTCTTCAGCGACATCAGCGAGCGCAAGGCCAGCGAGCAGCGGATTCACCGCCTCGCCTACTACGACGCCCTGACCCACCTGCCGAACCGCACGCTGTTCCAGGATCGGCTGCACACCGCGCTGCAATCGGCCGAACGGCAGAAGTCGTGGGTGGTGCTGATGTTCCTCGACCTCGACCGTTTCAAACCGATCAACGACTCCCTGGGTCACGCGGCCGGCGACCGCATGCTCAAGGACATGGCGACACGGTTGCTGGCCTGTGTCGACGATGACGACACCGTGGCGCGGATGGGTGGCGACGAATTCACCCTGCTGCTGCAACATCGCTCCAGCCGCGAGATGGCGCTGAACCGTGCAATCCACGTGGCCGAGCAGATTCTCGCGAGCCTCGTTCGGCCGTTCGTGCTCGAAGGTCGCGAGTTCTTCGTCACCGCCAGTATCGGCATCGCCCTGAGCCCGCAGGACGGCAACGAACTCAGCCAGCTCATGAAGAACGCCGACACCGCGATGTATCACGCCAAGGAGCGCGGCAAGAACAACTTCCAGTTCTATCAGGCCGACATGAACGCCAGTGCGCTGGAGCGTCTGGAACTGGAAAGCGATCTGCGCCACGCCCTCGAGCAAAACGAATTCGTGCTGTATTACCAGCCGCAGTTCAGCGGCGACGGCAAACGCCTGACCGGTGCCGAAGCCCTGCTGCGCTGGCGTCATCCGCGTCGCGGGCTGGTGCCGCCGGGAGATTTCATTCCGGTGCTCGAAGAACTCGGGCTGGTGGTGGACGTCGGCGACTGGGTGATCAGCGAGGCCTGCCGCCAGCTCAAGACCTGGCACCAGAGCCGCGTGCGCGTGCCGAAGGTCTCGGTGAACATTTCCGCCCGGCAGTTCTCCGACGGCCAGCTCGGTACGCGGATCGCCACGATTCTCAAGGAAACCGGCCTGCCGCCGGCGTGCCTTGAACTGGAGCTGACCGAAAGTATCCTGATGCGCGAAGTCAGCGAAGCGATGCAGATCCTTGCCGGTCTGAAGAACCTCGGCCTGAGCATCGCGGTCGACGACTTCGGCACCGGTTACTCGTCGCTGAACTACCTCAAGCAATTCCCGATCGACGTGCTGAAGATCGACCGTACCTTCGTCGACGGACTGCCGTCCGGCGAGCAGGACGCGCAGATTGCCCGGGCGATCATCGCCATGGCTCACAGCCTGAATCTGGCGGTGATCGCCGAGGGTGTGGAAACCCATGAACAACTGGACTTCCTGCGCGAGCATGGCTGCGACGAGGTTCAGGGCTATCTGTTCGGACGGCCGATGCCGGCGGGACGGTTCGAGGCGCAGTTCAGCAATGATGCGCTGTTCATGTTCGACTGAAGATCAGCGGCGCGATCTTCGCGAGCAAGCTCGCTTCCACAGGGATTGATGTCGATCACAAAATCGCGGGCCGGCCTCGGTTATTGTGCGACCCGGCTGGTCAGCGAAAAGGCCGGCACGGACGCCACATATCTGGTCATGAACGCCACTTGTCTGCGACATGATGTCGTTTCATATGCCATCCAAAACCCGTTGGGTTAGAATGCCCCCCTTTTCTGCCCCCGATCCTTGAGGACCGCCATGTTCAGCCGTGATTTGACTATTGCCAAGTACGACGCCGATCTTTTTGCCGCCATGGAGCAAGAAGCCCGGCGCCAGGAAGAACACATCGAGCTGATCGCTTCGGAGAACTACACCAGCCCAGCGGTGATGGAAGCTCAAGGCTCGGTTTTGACCAACAAATACGCCGAAGGCTACCCGGGCAAGCGCTACTACGGTGGTTGCGAGTACGTCGACGTTGTCGAGCAACTGGCCATCGACCGCGCCAAGGAACTGTTCGGCGCCGACTACGCCAACGTTCAGCCGCACGCGGGTTCCCAGGCCAACGCCGCTGTTTACCTGGCCCTGCTGTCGGCCGGTGACACCATCCTGGGCATGAGCCTGGCGCACGGCGGTCACCTGACCCACGGCGCCAGCGTTTCCTCCTCCGGCAAGCTGTACAACGCCATCCAGTACGGCATCGACGCCAACGGCCTGATCGACTACGACGAAGTCGAACGCCTGGCTGTAGAACACAAGCCAAAAATGATCGTGGCCGGTTTCTCTGCCTACTCCCAGGTTCTGGACTTCCCGCGCTTCCGCGCCATCGCCGACAAGGTTGGCGCCTACCTGTTCGTCGACATGGCTCACGTGGCCGGTCTGGTCGCCGCTGGCGTCTACCCGAACCCGGTTCCGTTCGCTGACGTCGTGACCACCACCACCCACAAGACCCTGCGCGGTCCACGTGGTGGCCTGATCCTGGCCAAGGCCAACGCCGACATCGAGAAGAAGCTGAACTCCGCGGTATTCCCGGGCGCCCAGGGTGGCCCGCTGGAGCACGTGATCGCCGCCAAAGCGATCTGCTTCAAGGAAGCACTGCAGCCTGAGTTCAAGGCTTACCAGCAACAAGTGGTGAAAAACGCCCAGGCCATGGCCGGCGTGTTCATCGAGCGCGGTTTCGACGTGGTTTCCGGTGGTACTGAAAACCACCTGTTCCTGCTGTCGCTGATCAAGCAGGAAATCTCCGGTAAAGACGCCGACGCCGCTCTGGGCAAAGCGTTCATCACCGTGAACAAGAACTCCGTGCCAAACGACCCACGCTCCCCGTTCGTCACTTCCGGCCTGCGCTTCGGTACTCCGGCTGTGACCACTCGCGGCTTCAAGGAAGCGGAGTGCAAAGAGCTGGCTGGCTGGATCTGCGACATCCTGGCTGACCTGAACAACGAAGCGGTGATCGACGCCGTTCGTGAGAAAGTCAAAGCCATCTGCAAGAAACTGCCGGTATACGGCGCTTAATCGCGACGTTAAACCCGCAGCATGAAAAACCGGCCATCACTGGCCGGTTTTTTTTCGTCTGCGAAAAAGTTTTCCACACCAAACGGCTCAAGGTCGGGGCCTGGCGCCTAACTGGTCAGACCGGTCATGCCAATTCGTCATTTTTCACTTGCGATCCGCAAAAAACAGCGCCTAGACTGCACCCGCACTGGACATACCGGTAAGACCACAATAATTAAGTCCTGAATCCGATGCGCCCCGCGCAAGGCAGCCAGGACACCGACCAGGATTCCTCCCATGCTCAGATGGTGCTCGCGTTCAATCTTCCTCCAAGTGGTTCTCGGACTGGTGCTCGGCATCGTCTGCGGGCTGACCCTCCCTGAATACTCGGCCCAGCTCAAACCGCTCGGCGACGGCTTTATCAAACTGATCAAGATGCTCATCGGCCTGATCGTGTTCTGCGTGGTGGTCAGTGGCATCAGCGGCGCCGGCGACCTGAAGAAGGTCGGGCGCATCGGCCTCAAGTCGGTCATCTACTTCGAAGTGCTGACCACCATCGCCCTGGTGATCGGTCTGGTGTTCGCCTTCAGCACCGGGATCGGCAGCGGCGCCAACATCCATCTGGAGCAACTTTCCGCCGCCGACATGGGCGACATCGCCGAGCGCGGCCAGCACATGCACACCACCACTCAGTTCCTGATGGACCTGATCCCGACTTCGGTGCTCGGCGCTTTCGCCGATAACAACATCCTGCAAGTGCTGCTGTTTTCGGTGCTGTTCGGCAGCGCGTTGAATCTGGTGGGCGAAGCGGCTTCCGGGATCTCGCGGCTGATCAACGAACTGAGCCATGTGATCTTCCGGATCATGGGCATGATCGTACGTCTGGCACCGATCGGCGTGTTCGGCGCCATCGCCTTCACCACCAGCAAATATGGCCTCGATTCGCTGCAACACCTGGGCAGTCTGGTCGGTTTGTTCTACCTGACCTGCATCGCCTTCGTCGCGTTGATTCTCGGTCTGGTGATGCGCCTGTCAGGCCTGCGCATGTGGCCGTTGCTCAAGTACCTGCGTGAAGAGTTGCTGATCGTCATGGGCACCGCGTCCTCCGACGCCGTGCTGCCGCAGATCATGCGCAAGCTTGAACATCTGGGCATCGGCAGCTCGACTGTCGGGCTGGTGATTCCTACCGGTTACTCGTTCAACCTCGACGGTTTTTCGATCTACCTGACCCTGGCCATCGTGTTCATTGCCAACGCCACCGGCACGCCGCTGGCCATGACCGACCTGCTGACGATTTTGCTGGTGTCGCTGATTACCTCCAAAGGCGCCCACGGCATTCCCGGTTCGGCGCTGGTGATTCTCGCCGCCACGCTGACGGCCATCCCGGCAATTCCGGTGGTCGGTCTGGTGCTGGTACTCGCCGTGGACTGGTTCATGGGTATCGGCCGGGCGCTGACCAATCTGATCGGCAACTGCGTCGCCACCGTGGCCATCGCCCGCTGGGAAAAGGACATCGACGTGCAACGGGCGAACAAGGTGCTCAACGGCGAGCAGGGCTATAACTTTCAGCCGAGAAAAACGGTCGCTCAAGCGGCGGCCAAAGAATTCTGAATGAGCGCCGTGCCTGCGCCAATGCAGGCACGGCTCATGGAGCGAACACGTGATTACTACATCAACCGTCGTCAACTCAGTGGTCGAAAAACTCCGGGCCGCCCTCGCCCGGGGTCAGTGGCGCTCCGGCGAGATGCTGCCGGGCCAGCGTGAACTGGCCGAACAACTGGGCATCAGCCGCCCGAGCCTGCGCGAAGCAGTGATCGTGCTGGAAACCCTCGGCCTGGTGCGCTCGATGCCGGGCAAAGGCGTGGTCGTGCTGGACGCTCAGGCCGGTGACAGTCAAAGCCACGACAGCGCTGTGGCCGGCGCCAGCCTCGAAGACGTGCTGCAACTGCGCTACACCCTTGAACCGTTCATTGTCGGTCTGGTGGCGCAGTCGATCAGCAGCAAGGAAGTCGGGCAATTGCGCCTGACCCTGATGGACATGCGCGAAGCCCTCGAAGCGGGCGACAGCGAAGCCGGGGTCAGTGCCTACATCGCCTTCCACGAAGAACTGTTCACCCTGACCTCGAACCCGATTTTCCAGAGCGTGGTGCAACAGACCAGCAACGCCCTCAAGCAAAGTGCCGAAGTGCTGCGCAATTCACCGGAGCACCTGGCCGAACGCCTTGAAGAAAACGAAGCCGTGGTGCGCGCGATCCGCAGCAAGAACAGCGCACAGGCCAGTGCCGAAATGCGCCGGCACATCCTGCGTGAAGGCCAGCGGATGGGCATCGCGCTGAATATTCCGGATGACAACCTGAGCCACTGAAACGCCTCACACTGGAGACCGGCCATGAACAGTCTTGCCACGCCGTCGCACCCTCGCCCGACCTCGGCGCCCCTGCCCTTCTCCCGCCTGCACGCGCCGGTGGACGATCTGTATCCGCGCCTGCTCGACGCGATCCTCGAACAGCGCCTCGATACCGCCAGCCGTTTCACCGAAGAAAGCCTGAAGCAGATGTTCGGTGTCAGCCGCGCTGATGTGCGTCGGGTGCTGACCCAGTTGTCCCACGAACAGATCATCGTGCTGCGGGCCAACCATCGACCGCGAGTGGCCGCGCCGGACGCCGAGCAGACACGTCAGGCGCTGCACGCCCGGCGTCTGACTGAAAACACGCTGGTGCGATTGGCTTGTCAGCATGCGCAGGCTGAAGACCTGAAACGCCTGCGCGCCCTGATCGAGCGTGAGCGCCAGGCTGTGGATAAAGATCGACGCGGTGCGGCGATTCGTCTGTCCGGGGAGTTCCATTTGCAACTGGCGAAGATGGCCGGGAATGCACCGCTGGCGCATTTTCTCGGCACACTGGTGCCGCTGACCTCACTGGCGATTGCGCGATGCGGTAAGCAGACGCACAGATGTTGCGCGTGGGAGGAACATCTGGCGTTGGTTGAGGCGGTGGAGCGCAGAGATCTTTCCAAAGCCGACAGGTTGATGAATCGACATCTGGATCATCTTGAGCAGACCTTACTAGGCTCATCCCTCGAACATTGTGTTGCCGGTTGAACCGCCATCGCTGGCAAGCCAGCTCCAACAGGGTTTGAGGCGACCAAAAACATTGTGCCCGCCGCTTGACCTGTGGGAGCGGGATTGCCCGCGATGACTGCATCACAGGCACCGAACAGCCTTCAGCCTGCCGCCACCCTGGCAAACCCCGCGCGGATTTTCTCTTCCGGCAAATCATCGGCGATAAACACGATCACGCTTTCCCGCGCCTCGCCCTCGGCCCACTCGGTGTCCCAGTCGAAGCCGTAGAGTTTCAGCACGCCCTGAAACACCAGCCGACGATCTTCGCCCGCTATGTTCAACACGCCTTTGTAGCGCAGCAATTGCTTGCCGTGCTCTTCCAGCAGTTCATTCATGAATTCGCTGAGCTGATCGATATCCAGCGGCTGATCGGTACGCAGCACCAGACTGGAAATCCGGTCGATGGACGGCGCCTTGCTCACCGGCCGCAGACTCACCCCGCCGCCGAGATCGGCATTCAGATTGAAACCGCGCACATCGAGCAATTCAGCCAGATCGATGTTGCCGTGTTCGACCACGCGAATCGGCGCACGACGGTTGATGCGGGTCAGGCGTTCGCTGAGCGCAGTGAACGCTGCCTCGTCCACCAGATCGGTCTTGCTCACCAGCAAGCGGTCGGCAAAACCGATCTGCGCCTGGGCGATGGTCTGGGTCAGGTGCAACTCGGCATGAGCTGCGTCGACGAGAGTGATGATGCCGTCGAGCAAATAGCGCTCGCGCAATTCTTCGTCGATGAAAAAGGTCTGCGCCACTGGCGCCGGGTCAGCCAGGCCGGTGCATTCAATGACCAGGCGATCGAAAGCGATTTCGCCGCTGTCCAGCCGTTCGAGCAGCAGGTACAGGGCCTTGGTCAGATCGGTGTGAATGGTGCAGCAGACGCAGCCGTTGGCCAGCGTCATGACTTGCACCGGCTCGTCGCCGAGCAATTGGGCGTCGATGCCGGCGTCGCTGAATTCGTTTTCGATCACGGCGATTTTCAGGCCGTGCTCGGCTTTCAACAGGTGGCGCAGCAAGGTGGTCTTGCCGGCGCCGAGGAAACCGCTGAGCACCGTTACAGGTATTGGAGAAGACAACATCGATCCCCTTCACAAAATTGATGAACAACACAAAACAAATGTGGGAGCGGGCTTGCTCGCGAAGGGGTCGTGTCAGTCGACATCATTGCTCAATGACACACCGCTTTCGCGGGCAAGCCCGCTCCCACAGTTGGGGACTACATCAACCGAAGGCTGTCAGATCAACAGCACTTCGGCCCACCCTTGCCACCGTAACGGGCTTCCTGACGTTCACGAAAGAACATCTCGTAGCTCATCACCGGCTTGTCCGGGTGTTTGGTCTGCATATGCTCGACGTAGGTGTCGTAGTCGGGCATGCCGACCATCAGGCGCGCGGCCTGACCGAGGTATTTACCGAGGCGACTCAGGTCATTGAACATGCTGCAATCCTCTGGTTACGCGTCCGGCAGGGCCTGGAATGGCGATTCTTTGTCCGTACGCTCTTTTTTGCCCCAGGCGGCGATGCCGACCTTGAGCGCATAGAACAGGATGCTGAATACCACGAACAGGAACAGCGCGGTCAGTGTTGCGTTGGTGTAGGCGTTGAAGATCACGTGCTGCATCTGCTCGACGCTCTTGGCTGGTGCGAGCACCTGGCCTGCGGCCAGCGCATCGTTGTACTTCTTGGCCAGCGACAGGAAGCCGATCGCCGGGTTGGCGTCGAACAGCTTGATGAAGCCCGCCGTCGTGGTGCAGATCAGCAGCCAGGTGGCCGGCAGCAGGGTGACCCAGATGTAGCGCTGGCGCTTCATCTTGATCAGAACCACGGTGCCGAGCATCAGCGCGATACCGGCCAGCATCTGATTGGAGATACCGAACAGCGGCCACAGGGTGTTGATACCACCCAGCGGATCGATCACCCCCTGATACAGCAACCAGCCCCACATCGCCACACAACCGGCGGTGGCGATCAGGTTGGCAGTCCAGGATTCGGTACGTTTCAGTGCGGGTACGAAGGAACCGAGCAGGTCCTGCAGCATGAAGCGACCGGCGCGGGTACCGGCATCGACAGCGGTCAGGATGAACAGCGCTTCGAACAGGATCGCGAAGTGGTACCAGAACGCCATGGTGTTTTCACCCGGCAGGACACTGTGCAGGATCTGCGCGATACCGACCGCCAGGGTCGGCGCACCACCGGCACGGGCCAGAATGGTGGTTTCGCCGATGTCATGCGCTACGGCTTGCAGGGCATCCGGGGTAATCGCGAAGCCCCAGTTGCTGACTGCAGTCGCTACAGCCACCACATCACCGCCGACCACGGCAGCCGGGCTGTTCATGGCAAAGTACACGCCTGGCTCGATCACCGAGGCCGCGACCATGGCCATGATGGCCACGAACGATTCCATCAGCATGCCGCCGTAACCGATGTAACGGGCGTTGGTTTCGTTATCCAGCAGCTTCGGCGTGGTGCCGGACGAGATCAGCGCGTGGAAACCCGATACCGCACCGCACGCGATGGTGATGAACAGGAACGGGAACAGGCCGCCCTTCCATACCGGGCCGGTGCCGTCGACGAACTGGGTCAGGGCCGGCATTTTCAGCTCGGGCATGGTCACCAGGATGCCGATCGCCAGGGCGACGATGGTACCGATCTTGAGGAAGGTGGAGAGGTAGTCACGCGGGGCAAGGATCAGCCACACCGGAAGAACGGCGGCGACGAAGCCATAACCGATCAGCATCCAGGTGATTTGCACGCCGGTGAAGCTGAAGGCCTTGGCCCAGACCGGATCGGCGGCAATCTGCCCGCCCAGCCAGATAGAACCGAGCAGCAGCAAAACGCCGATGACCGAAATCTCGCCGATGCGGCCCGGACGGATGTAGCGCATGTAGATGCCCATGAACATCGCGATAGGGATGGTCGCCATTACGGTGAAGATGCCCCACGGGCTCTCCGCCAAGGCTTTCACCACGATCAGCGCCAGCACCGCGAGGATGATGATCATGATCAGGAAGCAGCCGAACAGGGCGATGGTGCCGGGGATGCGGCCCATTTCTTCACGCACCATGTCGCCCAGGGAACGGCCGTTGCGACGGGTGGACATGAACAGGACCATGAAGTCCTGCACCGCGCCCGCCAGCACCACGCCGGCGATCAGCCACAGCGTACCGGGCAGATAGCCCATCTGCGCCGCCAGTACCGGGCCGACCAGCGGCCCCGCGCCGGCGATGGCCGCAAAGTGGTGACCGAAGAGAATGTGTTTGTTGGTCGGAACGTAGTCCAGACCGTCATTGTTGAGCACGGCGGGGGTGGCCCGACGCGGATCGAGTTGCATCACATTGTTAGCGATGAACAGACTGTAGTAACGATACGCAACCAGATAGATGGCCACGGCGGCGACCACAATCCACAAGGCGTTGATCGCCTCGCCTCGGCGCAATGCCACTACGCCCAGGGCGCACGCTCCTACGATTGCCAGCAGCAGCCAGGGTAAGTGGCGTAGCAGGCTATTATTATTTTTCATTTTATTATTCCAGCCAGGGTGGACAAGAAAGACAGCCACCCCGAGTTTAGCGCTACTGGCGGCAAAGGCCATACCCCGACATTGGTCTGACGCCCCGCCGTACTGGCAGCGCTCGATGAGGCGGGTCTATAGTCAGCGTACTTTCAAGAGGATTGCGCCATGAGCGAGCGTCGCCGCTTCAAACGTATTGCGTTCGATGCCAAGACCGAATTGAGCCAGGGCGAGTACATCTGGCCGGTGAAATTGATCGACCTGTCGCTCAAGGGCCTATTGATCGAAAAACCGGAACCGTGGCTGGGGGATGAAACGCAGGACTTTAACGTCGACATTCATTTGAGCAACGACATCGACATTCAGATGGATGTGCAACTGGCGCACGACGATCATGGCCAACTGGGTTTCCAGTGCCGGCACATCAGCCTGGAATCGATCCAGCGCCTGCGACGCCTGATCGAACTCAACCTCGGGGATGAGGCCGAGCTCGAACGGGAGCTTGGCGCGTTGATGGAACTCTGATTACTCGAACAACGAGTCCAGCGCCTGCTCCAGCCGCGTCACCGCTATGATCTGCAACCCTGCCGGCGCTTCCTTCGGCGCGTTGCCCTTTGGCACGATCGCGCGCTTGAAGCCGTGCTTGGCGGCCTCCTTCAGACGCTCCTGACCGCTCGGCACCGGGCGCACTTCGCCGGACAGACCGACTTCACCGAACACCAGCAAGTCGTGGGGCAGCGGACGATTACGCAGGCTCGACATGACGGCGGCCATCAACGCCAGGTCGGAGGCGGTTTCCAGTACTTTCACCCCGCCGACCACGTTGAGGAACACGTCCTGATCGTGGGTCGGAATGCCGCCATGACGATGCAGAACAGCCAACAACATCGCCAGACGATTCTGGTCCAGACCCAGGGTGACTCGACGCGGGTTGGCCAAGTGACTGTCATCCACCAGCGCCTGGACCTCCACCAGCATCGGCCGGGTGCCTTCCCACGTCGCCATGACCACGCTGCCCGGGACTTCTTCCTGAGCACGTGTGAGAAAAATCGCCGAAGGGTTGGAGACTTCTTTCAGGCCCTTGTCGGTCATGCCGAATACGCCGAGTTCATTGACCGCGCCGAAACGGTTTTTCACCGCCCGCAGCAAACGCAACCGACCGTCGGATTCGCCTTCGAAATACAGCACGGTGTCGACCATATGCTCCAGAACGCGCGGCCCTGCGAGCGCGCCTTCCTTGGTCACGTGGCCGACCAGGAAAATCGCCGTACCGCTTTGCTTGGCGTACCGCACCAGCAGTGCCGCACTTTCGCGCACCTGGGACACGCCACCCGGTGCCGATTGCAGTTGTTCGGTGAAGATCGTCTGGATCGAGTCGATCACCATCACCTTGGGCTTTTCCTGGCGGGCGGTGGCGATGATGGTTTCGATGCAGGTTTCGGTCATGACCCGCAATTGATCCTGGGGCAGGCCCAGGCGACGGGCGCGCATGGCAACCTGTTGTTGGGATTCTTCGCCAGTGACATACAGCGCCGGCATGTTCTTGGCGAGGTTGCACAGGGTCTGTAACAGAATCGTCGATTTGCCGATGCCAGGATCACCGCCGATCAGTACCACCGAACCGTCCACCAGGCCACCGCCGAGCACTCGGTCGAGTTCGCCGGAGGCTGTGGAAAAACGTGGAATTTCTTCGATGCTGACTTCGGCCAGGGTCTTGATCTGGGCCTGCTGCCCGGCCCAGCCGGTGCGCCCGCTCGGAGCGGCGGCACCGCCGCTCTCGACCATGGTTTCGGTCAGGGTATTCCAGGCGCCGCATTCGCCGCACTGCCCGGCCCACTTGGGAAAGGTTGCGCCGCACTCGGTGCAGCCGTACATGCGCTTGGCCTTGGCCATCTGAACCCCCGGCAAAAACCGCGATGATAACGCAGCCATCACCCATCAGCGCGGCGCATCGGGACAGATTTCTCCGCCGGCCAGACGCGCGACGGTGCTGCCGGTCAATTGCCGGAAATTGAAAGATCTCGCCGTCACTCGACCAACTCAAGAGAATCGAAATCAAACTTGGACAAATCTTGCGAATTCAAAACTTGAATGTACAAGTTCTATTTTAAAGTTTTCCTTGTAAATATTTGTTACCAATTGTCAGTCACACTTCTGTAATTCCGGCCCTCAACTTGCACAACTTGTTGCGGATGCCCTGCAAACTTTTCCAGTGAAACTTCAAATAGTGCAAATCACCTTTGTTATTGACCAATCTGTAGGCATGCACACTGTTCCCGTCCACCTCCCGATAACGGGCTGGTGCCCCTGAGTTGGAATACAACTGGATCAATGTGCGGGTGGTTTCGGTACATGGGAGAAGAAGTCGCCGACCGCCGGACCGTTGTCACGGGCAGCGGTGTAGCGTTCACGGAAAAGGTCAATAAGCTGGCGACCAATACACCAACGCTGCGCGGAATAAACCCCTGAATAAAGTGTGGAATTACTTCAGATTCCTTTGTTTTTGAGGCGCATCCAGGTGCGCCAGACACAGGCCAGGAGCTCGGTTCGCCACACCTGAGAAAGATCGCTACGCCGTGATTGAACGTTTTTTCTTCAGGATCAGCCGCTTGCAGCGTATTCCGCGCGCGATTGGTGGCACTTTGCAAACTAATCGAGAATTGATGTGTCGATAAAAACGGGCTTTGTAAGAAGGTGTTACGCGCAGGACGCGTTATGCTGATTTACACTGCGTACACCAAACTCATCTGTAACAAGGAAATAACTATGGGCGTGCTCAGCGAGTTCAAGGCCTTCGCGGTCAAAGGCAATGTGGTCGACATGGCCGTTGGTATCATCATCGGCGCAGCCTTTGGCAAGATCGTTTCGTCGTTCGTCGGCGATGTAATCATGCCGCCAATCGGCCTGCTGATCGGCGGGGTGGATTTCAGTGACCTGGCTATTACGCTGAAAGCCGCCGAGGGCAGTGCCCCTGCGGTGGTGCTGGCTTACGGTAAATTCATCCAGAGCGTTCTTGATTTCGTGATCGTCGCCTTCGCGATTTTCATGGGCGTCAAAGTCATCAATCGCTTGAAGCGCGAAGAAGCCGTGGCGCCTACCTTGCCGCCGGTACCGACCAAGGAAGAAGAACTGCTGGGCGAGATCCGCGATCTGCTGAAGGCCCGGAACAACCGGCCTTGAAGACTGAAACGGCGCCTGAGGGCGCCGTTTTCTTACCAGTAGTTTTCCACCGCTACCTGCCCCGGTCGCCGAGTCAGGCTCAAGGCCATGCCGCGTTGCTTGAGCAAGGCCCGGGTGTCATCGATCATCTGTGGATTACCGCAGAGCATGACTCGCGAATGCGCCGGCGTCAGCTCGACGCCTGCCATCCTCTCCAGCTCGCCATTTTCGATCAGCGTGGTGATGCGCCCGTTGAGAGCGCCGGCATACGGTTCACGGGTGACCACCGGAATAAACTGGAATTTATGAGCATATTCAGTCAGATAGTCGCGCTGCGTCAGCTCGGCAATCAGCTGCTGATAGGCCAGTTCCCGAGCTTCTCGCACGCTGTAGACCAGGATGATTCGTTCAAACTTCTCCCACACCTCAAAGTCCTGAAGGATCGACAGAAACGGCGCCACCCCCGTTCCTGTGGATAACAACCAGAAATCGCGGCCATCAATGAAGCGATCCAGCGTCAGATATCCAAAGGCCTGGCGCTCGATCAGCAAGCTGTCGCCCGCCTTCAGCCGGCTCAGTTCGCTGGTGAATTCGCCGCCTGGTACCACGATGGAGAAAAATTCAAGAAACTCGTCGTAAGGCGAAGACACCATCGAGTAGGCGCGCCACACCGTGCTGCCGTCCTCACGAGTGACTCCGATCCGCGCGAATTGCCCGGCGCGGAAACGGAAACCGACATCCCGCGTGGTACGAAGGGTAAACAGGTTCGGGGTCAGCGGTTGAACATCGAGCAATGTCTGACGGCTGTATTTTTCGCTGCTGGCTGTCATTGGGTCACTCCATCAACAAGGACCCGATTGTCACGCATTAATCAATATTGAAACACTGACAGTTTGTAATGGCATGCAATAGTGTCACTGCTCTAAAAAATCTAATTAACTCAAAAATCAAAGATGATTAAATGATTTCTGACATATAGATATTTTTTAGATATTCCAATTAGACACCCCGCCCAAGAACAAAAAAAACTAAACGGCTACGTAGGAAGCGTCCTACACTCCAATCCGTGCTGAATAAATTGGATCCAACAACCAGCACCCCAGCGTTTTTTGGAGAAGAGCCAAAATGGAAAGGTGGAAGGAATTTCAGATTGAACAAATGACGCGCGCGAAGGAAATCGAGAATGCTTTCCCGATTTTGAAAAATTTTGCCAACAATATTGGCTTCCAGTTTTGTGGCATTACAATATCGCGGCCTGCCTCTCAATCTTTTAAACCGTTTTGCATCAATAACTTCACGCCTGAATGGAACGCAGAATACGAAGAAATTTACAGCATTGATGATCCAATAACAGCATATTGCTATCAGTCTATGTTGCCATTTCTCTGGAGCAGAAAAGCGTTCTCAAAGGCACCCCTCATGTGGAGCGCGCTTCAAAATCATGGAATGGGACATGGCTGGTCGCAGTCGTATCACAACGAAGAACATGGCGTGTGCTGCACAATCAGCCTGGCAAGAACCCATTGCGAAATTTATGCCCTTGAGTTGTACAACGAATACGGAGTGTTGCAATACGTCTTGCAGCATTTGAGTGAGTTGTTCGTCACTGCCCTCCCGCCAATGCCGGCCAAACCACCACCCGTGCGATTGTCCATACGCGAGATCGAGATCGTCAGGCTGTGTGCCTTGGGCAAGACCGCCTGGGAAATCGGCCAGATTCTGAATGTAGCCGAACGAACCGTGAACTATCACATCAAAAACCTGATCATCAAGTTCAATACCTGCAACAAGATTTCAGCCGTCATCGCCGCCGCCAAGGCCGGATATCTCTAGATCAATCTCGAACACCGCCCTGAAATCAGACGAGTATTACCAACAAAAAAAACGTACCATTTGCAGCCTTCCTGAGTGATGTCGCAGGTCTTTCGCGCCGCTGTCCACTCGGTCGGTTCCGCCGCACGATACCCTGAGCCGCGGGACACCCCTCGATTACCCAGAGTCCCCGCCCCATGCCTTTGCTCGATACGCCCTTCGCCCAGCTTGATCTGATCCGCCAGCCCGAACAGCAGAACGAACCGCTGCAAGCTTTCGATGCGGCTGACGAATACCTGCTCAATCATCTGGCCGAACAGAATCTGCCGGCGGATACCCGAGTATTGGTGCTCAACGACAGTTTCGGCGCGCTGGCCATCAGCCTCGCAGGCAAAGTGCAGATCAGCACCAGCGGTGATTCGTTCCTGGCGTTTCAGGGGCTGGAAAAAAACCTGCTGCGCAATGGCCAGGTGTTTGATGCTCTCCGAGGCGTTCCCGCCAGCGAACCATTGGTCGGGCCGTTCGACCGGGTACTGATCCGCGTACCGAAAACCCTGGCGCTGCTGGAAGAGCAATTGATTCGCCTGCAAGGCCAATTGGCACCCGGTGCGCAAGTGGTAGCAGCGGCGATGGTCAAGCATTTGCCCCGCGCCGCCGGTGATCTTCTGGAGCGCTACATCGGGCCGGTCCAGGCTTCGCTGGCAGTGAAGAAGGCGCGCTTGCTGATTGCCACGCCCGAGGCCAAGGCACCCGCCGTCTCGCCCTACCCGACCCGTTATCGCCTCGACGAGCCGGCCATCGAACTGCTCAACCACGCCAACGTGTTCTGCCGTGAAGGGCTGGACATCGGCACCCGCGCCTTCCTTCCGCATCTGCCAAAAAACCTCGGCTCGGCACGAGTTGCCGACCTAGGCTGCGGCAACGGCGTACTGGCCATCGCCAGCGCCCTGCAAAACCCCGAGGCGCATTACACGCTGGTGGACGAATCGTTCATGGCCGTGCAATCCGCCGCCGAAAACTGGCGTGCGGCGCTGGGCGACCGTGAAGTGATCGTGCGCGCCGGCGACGGTCTGGCCGGGCAGCAAGCACAATCGCTGGACGTAGTACTGTGCAACCCGCCATTCCATCAGCAACAGGTGGTTGGCGACTTCCTCGCCTGGCGCATGTTCCAGCAGGCCCGCGAAGCGCTGGTGGTTGGCGGTGCGCTGTACATCGTCGGCAACCGTCATTTGGGTTATCACAACAAACTGGCGCGGCTGTTCCGGGGCGTCGAGCAAGTCGCGGCCACACCAAAGTTCGTGATTCTCAAGGCGCGCAAATAATCCGGGCAAAAAAAACCCTCCGGTCGGAGGGTCAAGAATCCGTGCCGCAAGGCAACGGGATGGGAAGTCTCAGTGCGTGGTCAGGCCTGCTGCATTCATGAACATGCGCATCAGGCTGGCGACGATGAACAATGCGCCGACGCTGCCGACCCAAATCATGGCCAACCAGCCAAGCCGCTGCCACAGCGGCTTTTTTTCGGCTTCTTCAATGTCGTGCAGGGAATGTTTGCCGGTCATGCTTGCATCCTCCGGTTGAGGGGAGATGGCGCCGCTCTCGGCGCCATCGTGATCACGCCTAGTGATAACCGTCTTCGTGGGTGACCTTGCCGCGGAACACGTAGTAGCTCCAGAAGGTGTAACCCAGGATGAACGGGATGATGAACAGCGTGCCCACCAGCATGAATCCCTGGCTTTGCGGCGGTGCGGCGGCGTCCCAGATCGAGATCGACGGCGGCACGATGTTCGGCCACAGGCTGATGCCCAGACCGCTGTAGCCGAGGAAGATCAGCACCAGGGTCAGCAGGAACGGCATGTAGTTGGCATTGCGTGCCACCGCGCGAATCAGACCGTACATCGTCACCAGCACCAGAATCGGCACCGGCATGAACCAGAACAGGTTCGGCATGCTGAACCAGCGCGTCGCAATTTCCGGGTGGGCCAGCGGCGTCCACAGACTGACGATGCCAATTACCGCCAACAGCACGAAGGCCAGCGGACGCGCCAGGTCATGCATCTGTTCCTGCAGCTTGCCTTCGGTCTTCATGATGAGCCAGGTGCAACCGAGCAACGCGTACGCCACCACCAGCGCGGCGCCGCAGAACAGCGTGAACGGCGTCAGCCAGTCCAGTGAGCCGCCGGCGTATTGCCGGTTGACCACGGGCAAGCCATCGATGAACGCGCCCAGCGCCACGCCCTGGAAGAACGTCGCCGCCACCGAACCACCGATGAATGCCTTGTCCCACAAATGACGCTTGTCGTCCTTGGCCTTGAAACGGAACTCGAACGCCACGCCGCGGAAAATCAGCCCGATCAGCATGAAGATCAGCGGCAGGTACAGCGCCGACAGCACCACCGAATAGGCCAGCGGGAACGCGCCGAACAACGCCGCGCCGCCCAGTACCAGCCAGGTTTCATTGCCGTCCCATACCGGGGCGACGGTGTTCATCATTACGTCCCGGTCGGTCTTGCCGGGGATGAACGGGAAGAGAATCCCGATCCCCAGGTCGAAACCGTCCATCACCACGTACATCATGATCCCGAAGATGATGATCACGGCCCAGATCAGCGGAAGATCAATACCCATGACTCAAATCTCCTTGGTCAGGCTGCGGTCGTGTTCGGCGCCATCGTCGTCGGCAGCGGACAACGGACGGGCCGGCGTGCGTTTCTGGCCAGGGCCACCTTCGTTGGTTTCCTTGCCTTCGTCGGTTTTCGGTCCTTTGCGCACGAGGCGCATCATGTAGCCCAGCCCCGCACCGAACAGCGCGAAATACACCACCACGAACATGATCAGCGTGATGCTCATCTGCATGAAGCTGTGGTTGGAGGACGCATCCGCCGTGCGCATCAGCCCGTAGACCACCCACGGCTGACGACCGATTTCAGTGGTGAACCAGCCCGCCAGGATCGCGATCAGGCCGGACGGCCCCATCCACAACGCCAGGTACAGGAACGGCCGCGACGTGTAGAGCGTGTCGCGCTTGCGCAGCCACAGGCTCCAGAGGCCGGTGAAGATCATCAGGAAACCGAGGCCGACCATGATCCGGAACGACCAGAACACGATGGTCGAATTCGGCCGGTCTTCAGGGGGGAATTCCTTGAGCGCCGGCACCTGCTTGTCCAGCGAGTGGGTCAGAATCAGGCTGCCGAGGTACGGGATCTCGACCGCGTATTTGGTTTTCTCTTCCTTCATGTCCGGCCAGCCGAACAGGATCAGCGGCGTCGCCTCGTTGCCGACGTTTTCCCAGTGGCCTTCGATCGCAGCGATTTTCGCCGGCTGGTGCTTAAGGGTGTTGAGGCCGTGGAAGTCACCGATGACCGCCTGGATCGGCGCAACGATCAACGCCATCCACATCGCCATCGACAACATGGTGCGAATCGCCGGGTTGTCCTTGCCGCGCAACAGGTGCCAGGCCGCCGAGGAGCCGACGAAGAACGCCGTGGCGACGAACGCGGCAGTCGCCATGTGCATCAGGCGATACGGGAACGAAGGGTTGAAAACGATTGCCAGCCAGTCGGTTGGAATGACCTGCCCGTTGACGATCTCGAAGCCCTGCGGGGTCTGCATCCAGCTGTTGGAAGCGAGAATCCAGAAGGTCGAAATCAACGTGCCGATGGCCACCATCACCGTGGAGAAAAAGTGCAGGCCGCGCCCGACCTTGTTCCAGCCGAACAGCATCACGCCGAGGAAACCGGCCTCGAGGAAGAACGCCGTGAGCACTTCATACGTCAGCAACGGCCCGGTAACGGAACCTGCGAAGTCCGAGAAGCGGCTCCAGTTGGTGCCGAACTGGTAGGCCATGACCAGGCCCGAGACCACGCCCATGCCGAAGTTGACGGCAAAGATCTTCGACCAGAAATGGTAGAGGTCACGGTAGGTGTCGTTGCGGGTTTTCAGCCACAGGCCTTCCAGCACCGCGAGATAGCTCGCAAGACCGATCGTGATCGCCGGGAACAGGATGTGGAACGAGATGGTGAACGCGAACTGAATTCGGGCGAGATCCAGGGCCTCTAAACCGAACATAAGCTTTCCTCTATCAGATAACGGTTCCAGGACTGGCGGCCTTGAACCACTGCCCCCACGGGTATGGAGTGCGGCGAACTCGGATTCGTTCTTCTTTTTACAGGCATCGCGACGCAGGGAGTCTGCCGACGGGTCCGCGATCATCTCCACGAAGGGTCTTGATCTGGATCAATCAACGTTGAAAGAGTAGTCCCATTTCCGACGGAGAACCGCGTGGTCTTTTGCCGCGTGACAAGTTGCCTCACAGCCCTGGCAACGCCGCGAAACATCCTTGGCCACGTACTCTCGGAAAAATCGATGTCTGGCTAACTAAATTTTCTGTCATAGCAACTTCCTGTTACAGACTGGTGATAATCTCGCGATTCCCCTCGATCAAGACCGGCCCGCAAATGCCCAGCCAAGAGCCCTTGCTGTTACGTCACCACCGTCCCTTTCTTGCTTTCTGGTTTGCCCGGATCTTCACCGCCAGCGGTTTTCAAATGCTCACCGTGGCGATCGGCTGGAACCTCTATCAACTGACCGGCAACGTGCTCGATCTGGGTCTGGTCGGGCTGGTGGAATTCGCTCCACGTGTATTGTTCATGCTGCACACCGGCCACGTTGCCGATCGCTACGACCGGCGCAAGGTCGCGGCGATCTGTCAGTCGTTGCAAGCCTTGATCGCTCTGGCACTGGCCATCGGCAGCGCCACCGACCATGTCACCCGGGAAATGATCTTTATCCTGGCGTTCCTGCTGGGCGCCGCGCGCTCCTTCGAAATGCCGACCACCCAGGCGCTGCTGCCGAGCATCGTGCCCGGCACGCTGTTCCCACGGGCCGTCGCCGCCGCGCAGTCGGCGCAGCAATCGGCCACCATCGTCGCCCCGGCGCTTGGCGGTCTGCTTTATGCCTTCGGCAGCGTTTGGGTCTATGGCCCCACCGTCGTTCTGTACGTCATCGCGTGTACCTTGATGCTCAACCTGCCCGCGCGGCAAACACCGCTGAACAAAGGCAAGGCGACACTGGATTCGTTGCTGGCGGGGATTCGCTTCATTCGCAGCCGCCCGGACATTCTCGGGGCGATTTCGCTGGACCTGTTCGCGGTGCTGCTCGGCGGTGCAACGGCCCTGTTGCCGGTGTTCGCCAAGGACATTCTGCTGACCGGGCCGTGGGGATTGGGATTGCTGCGCTCGGCGCCGGCGGTCGGGGCGTTGATGATGTCGTTGTTTCTGGCGCGGTTTGCCGTTGAACGCAACGTCGGTCGGGTGATGTTCACTGCCGTCGGCGTATTCGGTGTCGCCACCATCGCGTTCGGTCTGTCGACTTCGTTCTGGTTCTCGTTGACGGTGCTGGTGGTGCTCGGCGCGGCGGACATGATCAGCATGGTGATCCGCGCCTCGTTCGTGCAACTGGAAACCCCGGATGAAATGCGCGGCCGGGTCAGCGCCGTGAACGGCCTGTTCATCGGTGCCTCGAACCAACTGGGCGAATTCGAATCCGGCCTCACCGCCCACTGGTTCGGCACCGTACCGGCAGTGGTGATGGGCGGGATCGGTACGCTGGTGGTAACCGGGACCTGGATCAAACTGTTCCCGACCCTGGCCAACCGCGACCGAATGCATGTGCCGGTGGAAGAGGTGAAGGCTTAGCTGCACCGCTGCCACCTGCGGAATAAACCCGCCAAGCATAATCAGCTCGAAAAGATGCGGTACATAGATACCGCATTGAGTGTAATGTATCGCCTTACACTCGCTTCATGATCAAATCCTTTCAGCACAAAGGCCTTCGCGGCTTCTATGAAACCGGTTCGACTCGCGGGATTCGTGCCGATCACGCTAAACGGCTGTCGCGCATGCTGCAGTTCATGGATCGGGCCGCCGTTCCGGGGGATCTGGATCTTCCCGGTTGGCGTCTGCATCCACTGAAAGGGGAGCTTTGCGAATACTGGTCACTCAGTGTGTCCGGGAACTGGCGGGTTATCTTTCGATTTGCAGGGTCGGATATCGAACTGGTTGATTATCTGGATTACCACTGACAGGAGGCAGGCTCATGCCCATGCACAACCCGCCACACCCCGGTGAAACACTGCTGATGGATGTATTGCCGGAGCTTGGTATCAGCGTCACCGAATTGGCTCGGCATCTTGGATTCGCTCGTCCCCACCTTTCTCGTGTCCTGCACGGGCATGCGCCGATCAGCCCGGATCTGGCCGTCCGTCTGGAACGCGCGGGGATTGGCAAGGCTCGTATGTGGCTAGGCGTTCAAACCGATTACGACCTTTGGCAAGCCGAGCACCGTGAGCAGCCAGCCATTCAACCAATCGCTGCTCACGCCTGACGCTCTCAGGCCAATAACTCCCCCGCCACCTTCGCTCTGACGGCCTTGCCCGCCAGTTGCTCGACCAGTGTCAGGGCGAACGCCAGTGCTGCGCCGGAACCCTGGGCGGTGATGCAATTGCCGTCGACCACCACCGGTTGATCGACAAACGTGCAACCGGAGAGGTTATGGCTGGTGGCGGGCAGGCAGGTCATGCGGCGTTGACGCAATACACCGAAGCTTTGCAGCGCGATCGCCGGGGCTTCGGCGATCGCGGCGAACAGGCGTCCGGCGCTGGCTTGATCCTTGAGCAATTGTTGCAAGGGCTGGTGGGCGGCAAGGTGTTGTGCGCCGACCGCGCCACCGGGCAGGACGATCAGGTCGAAGGTCTGGGCCAGCACATCAATGAGCATGCCGTCGGCAGTCAGGCGCGTGCCTCGGGCACAGGTCAGCATGCGCCGGCCCTCGATGCTGGCCGCCACCACTTCGACGCCAGCGCGGCGCAGCACGTCGATCAGGGTTACGCATTGCAGATCATCGATGCCCTCGGCGAGGGTAATCAGGGCTCTAAAGGTCATGGGCGCCATCCGCTGGGTGATCTTTAAAGCGTAGTCAGCTTTGCCCTGCCTTGGTCGGCGACAGCCGTTACTTGATGTAAAGCTGGGTCGACATCGTGTTGCGCGGGGCGTTGATCGACGTGTTGCTGAAGGTAAAGGTGCCTTCCTGACGGGCTGCCAGATCGAAGGTGTACAGCGAACCGACGGTTTTCGCACCTGGCGTACATTCGGTCAGGTTGCCGTTATCAAAAGCACAGACCGGGCTCCGGGTGCCGTTCACTTCGAAACCGTCCAGCGCTGCCTGAGGCTGGCTCTGGCCGTAGCCGATTTCCAGCACATAGACCTTGATGCCCGGCGCGCTGTGATCGCAACGGGTCTGCACCTGGCCATCGGTAATGTCTTCGAGCCCGCAGGACAACGACTGAACCTTGATGACTTTCACCTCGCTCAATGGCGGCGCCGATGCCGCAAGTGCCGCCGATGCAGCGGCCAGCAGCAAGGCCATCAATCCAGCGCTCTTCATCCAACCCTTGGTCATGCGATCCATCCCCGAAAAAACAGCGCGCAGTATGGCGTACTTGGCCGTGGTGCAAAACTTCGCCGACGATCGACACCAACATCCGCCATCTTCCTCACGCTGCTGGTATGATGCGCGGCTTTTTCCGGCCCACCACAATTTTCCAGGCGCTTGCGACGGTCTGTGCTTTGCTGTTGAGGTCGATACATTCACGGCGCCACGCGCGCCACGGGGAGCAGACATGCTGGAAAGGCTGTTTCAACTCAAGGCACACAACACCAACGTGCGGACCGAGATTCTGGCGGGCGTCACGACCTTCCTGGCCATGGCCTACATTCTGTTCGTCAACCCGAGCATCCTCGGCGAGACCGGCATGGACAAAGGCGCGGTGTTCGTCGCCACGTGTCTGGCAGCCGCCATCGGCTCCACGGTCATGGGCCTGATCGCCAACTACCCGATCGCCCTTGCGCCAGGCATGGGTCTGAACGCCTTCTTTACCTACACCGTCGTGCTGCACATGGGCCATACCTGGCAAGTGGCGCTGGGCGCGGTGTTCATTTCGGCCGTGTGCTTCTTCCTGCTGTCGATCTTCCGCATCCGTGAATGGATCATCAACAGCATTCCGCTGCCTCTGCGTTCAGCGATTGCCGCCGGTATCGGCCTGTTCCTGGCGCTGATCGCCCTGCACAACGCCGGCATCGTGGTCGGCAACCCGGCGACCATGGTCGGCCTCGGTGACCTGAAACAACCGGCCCCGATCCTCGCCACCCTCGGTTTTGCCCTGATCGTTGCCCTTGAAGCGCTGAAAGTGCGCGGCGCGGTGCTGATCGGCATTCTGGTGGTGACCATCGTCTCGATCGTAATGGGCTTCACCCCGTTCGGCGGCGTGACTTCGATGCCACCTTCGCTGGCCCCGACGTTCCTGCAACTGGACATCAAGGGTGCGCTGGACATCGGTCTGGTCAGCGTGATTTTCGCCTTCCTGTTTGTCGACCTGTTCGACAACTCCGGCACCCTGATCGGTGTCGCCAAGCGCGCCGGCCTGATGGGCAAGGACGGCCACATGCCGAAGATGGGCCGTGCGCTGATCGCCGACAGTACCGCTGCGATGGCCGGCTCGCTGCTGGGCACCTCGACCACCACCAGCTACATCGAATCCGCTGCGGGCGTGAGTGCCGGCGGCCGCACCGGCCTGACTGCTATCGTCGTCGCGATCCTGTTCCTGCTGGCGCTGTTCTTCTCGCCACTGGCCGCCAGCGTACCGGCGTTTGCCACCGCGCCGGCGCTGCTGTTCGTCGCCGTGCTGATGACTTCGGGCCTGGCGGAAATAGACTGGGAAGACATCACCGTCGCCGCGCCGGTCGTGGTCACCGCCCTGGCGATGCCTTTCACCTATTCCATCGCCAACGGCATCGCCTTCGGCTTCATCGCCTGGACTGCGATCAAACTGCTGTCCGGCCGCGCCCGTGAGCTGAACCCGGCGCTGGTGATCCTGTCGATTCTGTTCGTGATCAAGCTGGGTTGGTTCAACGCATGACTTTTGATTCCCAGGCCTACGCCGCACAACTCGAAGACAAGGTCACGCGCCTGCGTGACCTGCTGGCCCCGTTCGATGCGCCGGAGCCAGCGGTGTTCGATTCGCCGCTGCAGAACTTCCGCCTGCGCGCCGAATTCCGCCTGTGGCGCGAGGGCGGTGAGCGGCATTACGCGATGTTTTCCCAGGACGACAAACGCACGCCGATCCTCATCGAAGAGTTCCCGATCGCCAGCCTGCGCATCAACCAGTTGATGCCGCAATTGAAAGCGGCCTGGCAGGCCAGTGCAGCGCTGAGCCACAAGCTGTTTCAGGTGGAGTTTCTGACCACCCTGGCCGGCGACGCGATGATCACCCTGTGCTACCACCGTCCACTGGACGAACACTGGCACGCGGCGGCCACCAAGCTGTCGGCAGACCTGGGCGTCAGTATCATCGGTCGCTCCAAGGGCAAGCGCGAAGTGCTCGGCCTCGATTACGTGGTCGAGAAACTCGACGTCGGCGGTCGCACGTTCAGCTATCGCCAGCCGGAAGGTGCGTTCACCCAGCCCAACGGCACCGTGAATCAGAAAATGCTCAACTGGGCATATGAAGCACTGGGCGATCGCAGCGACGATCTGCTGGAGCTATATTGCGGCAACGGCAACTTCACACTGCCGCTGGCAACACGCGTGCGCAAAGTGCTGGCCACCGAAATCAGCAAGACCTCGGTCAACGCTGCGTTGAGTAACCTGGCTGAAAACGCTGTGGACAACGTTACGCTGGTGCGCCTGTCCGCCGAAGAGCTGACCGAAGCCCTGAACGAAGTTCGTCCGTTCCGTCGCCTGCACGGCATCGACCTGAAAAGCTACGAGTTCGGCAGCGTGTTCGTCGACCCGCCACGGGCCGGCATGGATCCGGACACCTGCGAGCTGACCCGTCGCTTCGACAACATCCTGTACATCTCCTGCAACCCGGAGACCCTGGCGGCCAACATCGCCCAGTTGCACGACACGCACCGCATCACTCGCTGCGCGCTGTTCGACCAGTTCCCGTGGACCCACCACATGGAATCCGGCGTGCTGTTGACCCGGCGTTGATCGCAGGTGCCAGAAACAAGAAAGCCGTCCTGACCGACGGCTTTTTTGTGCCTGTTCATGGCACGGGATCGGCTTTGCGCGGGCGCCCGCCCTTCCTGCCGTTGGCCCGTGCGGCTTCAGCTTTCGCGGTGCTGCTCTGGCGGCCATTACGGGAGGCGATCACCGAGGCGGCCATGGCCATCAATGGCTGACTGGCGGAGATCATGCCGGCGATGGAAACCTGCAGGTCCTTGCCGTCGTGGCAAAGGGCGGTGCCGGCGAAGCCTACGTTCAACCCGCTGAAGTCTTCGGGTTCGAAATCATCGAATTCACGGTAGAGATTCACTGGCAGCAGCACGCCACTGTCGTCCTCGAAGCGAATCACCAGACACGGTTTCTCAAAGGCCACCGACACGGCTTGCAGGCTGCTGCGTCGGCGCACGCCACCACGGTCGACCGCTTCGTCCAGACGTTTTTCGGTGACGGGCCGATCCGCGTGCAGCGTGGCTTTGACTGTTTTCATAATTCTATTTCCACTCCTTCGTTGGCGCCGACCAGGGCCAACAGGGTTTTGTTGACCTCAGCCTCGTAATGCGCCGATCCGATCCTGAAACTCGTGCTGGTGACCTCCCGCAGCACCGCCACCTGATTCGACTGCCCGTCCCACCACTGATTGTCGAGGCAGGCGGTGCGCAATCGAGTCCACCAGATCCAGCGCGCCCGCCGCAGATGATCGGTTTCACGCAGCGACTGGCGCAGCCCTTCAAGCAGGCTGACCGGCGGTCGATGCGACAACGGCACCACATCCCACAGTTCAACGCCGTTGTGCCAGAAACTGAATTTGAAGCGGGCGCTCCAGGCGCCTGCATCCACATGTGCGTGGGGCGGACAATGTTCGTCACGCAACATGATCACCACTGACAGTCCTTTGTAACTGCATACCTTCATGCTAACCCATCCGTTAGGTTTAAAAGTTTCAACACTTGCCATTCCCTGGCAAATCCGACCACCGGCGCCCAGGCCTGCGGCAGCCACTACCTTTCGAGCCTAGTGCGGGAGCCGCAAAAGCCCCGCGCAAAATGGTAAGCAGTTCTTTCGCAGCGACCGCGTATTTGCTACATACGAAGACTCATTCCCCGGTGTAATCAATCATGCAGCGACACTTCGACGATCTTCAGCTGGGCAGCATCGAGTTGTTTTGCCTGGCCGCCGAGTGCGGCAGTTTCACCGGTGCGGCGCAGGCGGCTTCGGTGACGCCGGCAGCGGTGAGCCGCTCGGTATCACGCATGGAAGAACGCCTGGGCGTGCGGTTGTTCGCGCGCACCACCCGCAGCGTAAAACTGACCGACAGCGGCCGGCGCTATTACGAAGAATGCCGTCAGGCGCTGGCGCAACTGGTGGAGGCGCAACGGGAAGTCATGGGCCGACAGCAGGAACCGTCCGGCACCCTGCGTATCAGTATTCCTACGACCTATGCCCATCACCGGATCCTGCCGCTGCTGCCTGCCTTTCGTGCGCGATTCCCGCAGGTGAAAGTCGACATGCACATCAGCAATCGCAACATCGACTTCGTCGGCGAGGGTTACGACATGGCGATCCGTGTGCGTGCGATTCCAGACTCAGGCCTGATCGCCCGCCATCTGGAAGACGCGGCGCTGGTGATGGTCGCCAGCCCCGACTACCTGAAACGTGCCGGCACGCCGCAGACCCTCGAAGACCTCGAACAGCACGAGTGCATCCAGTACGAACTGCCCAGCAGCGGGCGGCGGATCACCTGGCTGTTTTACGACGAAGACGCGCCACGGGAAATCCTCGCCGAGGGCAATTTCTGCTGCTCGGACGATGTGCTCGGTGGCGTGACCCTGGCCAGGCACGGTGCCGGGTTGTTCCAGACCTATCGCTTTATCGTCGAAAAGGAACTGGCTGACGGCTCGCTGATTGAAGTGCTCAAACCCTACAGCGGACGCTCGCGCCCATTCACCTTGCTGTACCCGCAGAATCGCCACATGCCGCTGCGTGTCAGGGCTTTCATCGATTTTCTGGTCGAGCAGTTGCCGAACTGAATCTCGCCTGTGTGCGATCACCGCACACAAAACCGGGCTGTCGATGCAGAGCAATTGATTAAAGTAACCATCTAGTACAATTTAACTCCACAGGTCGAAAACTCGGCCCAAGCCAAAAACAATAAGTGGAGTTTGCCTCATGCCCCCTATCGTTCTGGTGCTCAACGGCCCGAACCTGAACCTGCTCGGCACCCGTGAACCGGCGACCTACGGTCACGAAACCCTGGCCGACATCTCAGCCCTGTGCGGGCGCGCCGCTGAAGAGTTCGGCCTGGCCGTGGAGTTTCGCCAGACCAACCACGAAGGCGAACTGCTCGACTGGATTCACGGCGCCCGCCAGCGCTGCGCCGGCATCGTCATCAACCCGGCCGCCTGGACACACACTTCGGTCGCGATCCGCGACGCCCTGGTTGCCAGCGAATTGCCGGTGATCGAAGTGCACCTGTCCAACGTCCACGCCCGCGAGCCGTTCCGTCATCACTCGTTCGTCTCGGCCATCGCCACGGCGGTGATGTGCGGCTTCGGCAGCCACGGCTATCGCCTGGCCCTGGAACATTTCAGCCAGCGGCTGAAGGGGCGATCCGCATGAATCGCAACAACGTGATACTCGCCGGACTGATCGGCGCCGGCATCCAGGCCTCCCGCACCCCGGCCCTGCATGAGCATGAGGGCGACGAACAGGGCCTGCGTTACCTGTACCGGCTGATCGATCTCGATCAACTGCAACTGGACAGCAACGCCCTGCCCGACCTGCTGCTGGCCGCCGAGCGGATGAACTACACCGGGCTGAACATCACCTTCCCTTGCAAGCAGGCAATCATCCCGCTGCTCGATGAATTGTCCCCGGAAGCCCGAGGCATCGGTGCCGTGAACACGGTGGTGCTGAAGGACGGCAAACGTGTCGGCCACAACACCGATTGCCTGGGTTTCGCCGAAGGTTTTCGTCGCGGACTGCCAGACGTCGCCCGCGAACGTGTAGTCCAGATGGGCGCTGGTGGCGCAGGCGCGGCAGTGGCTCACGCCTTGTTGAGCGAAGGCGTACAGCAACTGAGCATTTTTGATGTGGACATGGAGCGCGCCGAATGTCTGGCCGACAACCTCAACCAGCATTTGGGTGCCGGTCGGGCGGTTGCCGGGCTTGATCTGGCGAGCACGTTGAGTCGGGCCGACGGCCTGGTAAACACCACGCCGATGGGCATGGCCAAATTACCCGGCATGCCCGTGCCGGCGGCATTGTTGCGACCCGAGTTGTGGGTAGCGGAGATCGTGTATTTCCCGCTGGAAACCGAACTGCTGCGCAACGCCCGCGCCCTGGGTTGCCGAACCCTGGATGGCGGCAACATGGCGGTGTTTCAGGCAGTGAAGGCGTTTGAGTTGTTCAGCGGCAGGGTGCCGGATGCGCAACGGATGCTCGCGCATTTTCAAAGCATGAAAGGTTGAATCGCACCTCTGCTCCCTGTGGGAGCGAGCTTGCTCGCGAACGCTTACCGTCAGCCAATAAATGTGCTGTCTGACACACCGCTTTCGCGAGCAAGCTCGCTCCCACAAAGGGCGCCGTCACGCCTGCAAGTAGCGCAGTACCGATTCGCAAATCATCTCGCGATGACGCTGCTTGATGCTTTCGTCCGGCAGGTCGATCTGAAAGATCTCACCGAACGTGTGACGGTTCGACACGCGATAGAAGCAGAACGAACTGATCAACAGATGCACGTCCAGCGCGTCGAGCCCGGCGCGGAAAACCCCTTCTTCAGCACCACGGCGCAGAATCTCCCCCAGGGAATCGAGGATGGTGTTGTTCATCGCCTTGATCGCGTCGGAACGCTTCACGTACTCGGCGTTGTGGATGTTTTCGATGCTGACGATCCGCACGAAATCGACGTTGCGATCGTGGTGATCGAAGGTGAATTCCACCAGGCGCCGGATCGCCTCCACCGGCTGCAGCTCGGCCAAGTGCAGGCGGTTTTCGGTGTTGCGGATATCGCCGTAGAGCTTCTCCAGCACCTCGACATACAACTGCTCCTTGCTGCCGAAGTAGTAATAGATCATGCGTTTGGAGGTGTGGATGCGCTCGGCGATCGCGTCCACGCGAGCACCGGACAGCCCCTGCTGGACGAACTCGACGATCGCCTCCTGGAGGATGTTCTCGCGGGTTTTTTCCGGGTTGTTCTTGCGACTCTTGCGCGGCTCTACCGCTGATGAAACGGGGGCTGCGGAAAGTTCTGAAGTCATTGTCATTGCGGGCTCACGGCCATCACTGCACAGGCTGGCGATTATGGGCCGCGCGGCACAGTGAAGGAAGCCGCGCGACCCGGGTTTAATCCCGCGTTTACGAATTTCCTACAACTTCGCCTGGCGAACTGCGCCACTGCGTGATTTGGCCATCGCCGCCAACCGCACCGCAACGTTGGCCGCGCCGTAACCGGCATAACCGTTCTTGCGCTGGATGATCTCGAAGAAGAAGCGCCCTTCGAACGGCTCGGTATAGACGTGAAACAACTCGCCACCCTGAGCGTCGCGGTCATACAGCACGTTGTAGTACGCCAGCTCGCTGAGGAATTCGTCATCGAAATCGAAACGCGCCGCGAGGTCGTCGTAATAGTTCAGCGGGATGTCCAGCAGCGGCACCCCCGCCTCTTTCGCCCGGCTGACTTCGGCGAAGATATCGTCGCAATCGAAGGCGATGTGATGCACCCCGGAGCCGCGATAACTCGACAGCGCGTGTGAGATCGCCGTGTTGCGGTTCTCGGAAATGTTCAGCGGCAGACGGATCGAACTGTCGCGGCTGCGCAGCGCGCGACTCTTCACCAGCCCGTACGGATCCGGCAGCACCACTTCGTCATCGGCCTCGAAATCCAGCAGGCTCTTGTAGAACAGCACCCAACTGTCGAGGCTGTCTGCAGGCAGCGCCATGGCCATGTGATCGATGCGCTTGAGGCCGCCACGCGCCACTGCATCCGGCAGCAGATTGAAGTCGGTGCCATAGACATCCGCCTCCTGATCCACCAGATAAATCAGGCTGCCGTCCGGCGCACGCACCGCCGCCAGTTCCAGCTCGTTGGGGCCGACCAGTCCGCGATATGGCTGACCTTTATAGGCGACAGCGCGGGCCAGCGCGCTGGCGCTGTCCTTGACCCGCACGGCAGTGGCACACAGCGACGGGCCGTGGGCCTCGAAAAAACTGTGGCCGAACGAATAGGGTTCGGAGTTGAGGATCAGGTTGATATCGCCCTGACGCAACAGGCTGACGCTCTTGGAGCGATGCTGGCCGGCCTTGACGAAACCCAGCCGTTCCAGCCAGTTCGACAGCTTGGCGCCGAGGGCTTCGTCGACGGCGAACTCCAGAAACTCGATGCCGTTGTATTCGCTGGCCTTCGGCGTTTCGAAGAGGATTTCGCGGTTATCCACAGGACGGATTTCCTGCTCCAGACGCTGGCGGGTTTTCTCCTCCAGGTACAGCAGCGAACGCAGACCGTCGGCCGCATTGGCCCGAGGCGGCGCGGCACGGAAGCCGTCGTTGAAGATTTCCAGCGACAGCGGCCCGGTGTAGCCGCTCTGGATGATGGGTGCGAGGAAGCCCGGCAGATCAAACTCGCCCTGCCCCGGAAAGCAGCGGAAATGCCGGCTCCACTCCAGTACGTCCATCGCCAGGATCGGCGCGTCGGCCATTTGCACGAAGAAAATCCTGTTGCCGGGAATCTCGGCAATCGCCCGCGGATCGCCCTTGAGCGACAGTGTGTGGAAACTGTCGAGCAACACGCCGAGGGCCGGATGATCAGCCTGACGCACGATGTCCCAGACCTGTTGATAAGTGTTCACATGACGGCCCCAGGCCAGCGCTTCATAACCGATGCGCAGACCACGAGCGCCGGCGCGCTCGGCCAGCAGACGCAGGTCGTCGATGAGGATCTGTTGATCGCCGATACTGTCGGGGGAGGCATTGCTGCAGACCAGCACCAGGTCGGTGCCCAGTTCCTGCATCAGGTCGAACTTGCGCTCGGCCCGCTCCAGATTTCGCTCCAGACGATCGCGGCGGCAGCCTTCGAAATCGCGGAACGGCTGGAACAGGGTGATGGCGATTCCAAGGTCGGCGCACATCTGCCGGATTTCCCGGGGACTGCCGTCGTAATACAGAAGATCGTTCTCGAAAATCTCCACCCCGTCGAACCCGGCGGCGGCAATGGCTTCGAGCTTTTCCGGCAGGGTTCCGCTCAAGGAGACGGTGGCAATGGATCGCTGCATGTTTCAACTCCCGGTGGAGACGTCGGCTACGGAAATTGCGCCGCTTTTATAGAGTGAGCGAATTATTGGTCCCGGTTTTTCATTGAGCAATTTAAACTGTACTAGCCGGTTAGTTTTGCGTGCGATTATCGAACACAATGCCGGTTTGGCGAATTGACGATTTTTCGTCCACTGCCCAACATCCGTCTCACCTTGAGTCCGGAACTGAACCACCGGTCGCAGCGTGCACAACAAAAGCACACCAAATAACAAATCCAAAAACGGGTGGAACACATGATTCCTTCACAGACTTCCCGCATGGCTCCGGCCATGAGCACTGCCACGGGTGGCATCGGCGACAAGATCCGCGGCGCCATGGCCGTCGGCAAGACCCGTTGGGGCATGCTGGCGCTGGTGTTTTTCGCCACCACCCTGAACTACATCGACCGCGCCGCCCTCGGCGTCATGCAGCCGATCCTCGCCAAGGAAATGAGCTGGACGGCGATGGACTACGCCAACATCAACTTCTGGTTTCAGGTCGGCTACGCGATCGGCTTCGTGCTGCAGGGAAGGCTGATCGACCGGGTCGGCGTCAAACGCGTGTTCTTCTGCGCGGTGCTGCTCTGGAGCCTGGCCACCGGCGCCCATGGTCTGGCGACCTCGGCGGTGGGCTTCATGGTCTGCCGGTTCATCCTAGGCCTGACCGAAGCGGCCAACTACCCGGCCTGCGTGAAGACCACGCGCCTGTGGTTCCCGGCCGGCGAGCGCGCCGTGGCCACCGGCATCTTCAACGCCGGTACCAACGTCGGCGCGATGTTCACCCCGATGCTGCTGCCGCTGATCCTTCACGTGTGGGGCTGGCAGGCCGCGTTCCTGTGCATGTCGGCACTGGGCGGGATCTGGCTGCTGTTCTGGGGCCTGAAGTATTTCAACCCTGAAGATCACCCGAGCGTGAAGCAGTCGGAGCTGGACTACATTCAGAAAGAAGTCGAACCGGAACAGGCCCGCGTACCGTTCTCGCGAATCCTGCGCATGCGCGGCACCTGGGCCTTCGCCCTCGCCTACGCGCTGACCGCGCCGGTGTTCTGGTTCTACCTGTACTGGCTGCCGCCATTTCTCAATCAGCAATACAACCTGGGCATCAACGTCACCCAGATGGGCATTCCGCTGATCATCATTTACGTCACCGCTGACTTCGGCAGCGTGGGCGGCGGGATTCTGTCTTCGTTCCTGATCGGTCGCGGCATGAACTCGATCAAGGCGCGGCTGCTGTCGATGTTCCTGTTCGCCTGCTGCATCATCGGCGTGGTGATGGCTGCCGGATCCGCCAACCTGTGGATCGCCGTCGCCGCCATCTCCCTGGCCATCGGCGCGCATCAGGCCTGGACTGCCAACATCTGGAGCCTGGTGATGGACTACACGCCCAAGCACATGATGAGCACCGTCTTCGGTTTCGGCGGCATGTGCGCGGCGATCGGCGGGATGTTCATGACCCAGATCGTCGGCCACATCCTGACCGTCACCAACAACAACTACACCGTGTTGTTCACCCTGATCCCGGCGATGTACTTCATTGCCCTGACCTGGATGTACTTCGTGGCACCGCGCAAGATTCCTACCGTTACCGAGTAACCTGCCCTTCCTTGTGGGAGCGAGCTTGCTCGCGAATGCGGACTGACATTCAGCACTGACGTTGAATGACACACCGCCTTCGTGAGCAAGCTCACTCCCACAGTGTTTTTCAGCGCCGGCTCTGCTGCCACGCTGCCGCCAGTCCGCTGCAACAGATCACCGCAATCCCGATCACCGTCATCAGGGTCGGCGTGTGCGCAAACAGCAACCAGCCCAACAACCCCGCGAACACGATCTGGCAATAACCGAACGGTGCCAGCAACGCCGGCGCGGCATGGCGGAACGCCTGGGTCAGAAACAGGTGTGCGGTCATCCCGCAACTGCCCAGCGCCAGCATCAACAATCCGTGCCCCAGGCTTGGCACCTGCCAGAAGAACGGCACCAGCGCACTCATCACCAGCGTGTTGCACAACCCGGCGAAAAAATTACTGGTGGTCGGGCTGTCGACTTCCGAGAGTTTGCGGGTGAGCAACTGATAGAAGCAGAAAAACAGCGCCGAACAGAACGGCAAGAGAATCGCCGGAGTAAACAAGTCACCGCCCGGATGGACGATGATCAGCACACCGATGAACCCGCACACCACCGCGATCCACTGACCGCCCGTCACCCGTTCCTTGAGCAGCGGTACCGACAGCGCCGTCACCAGCACCGGCGCAAGAAAGTTGACTGCCGTAGCCTCGGCCAGCGGGATGTACAGCAACGCCGTGGTGAAAAACAGGCTGGTGCCCAACAGGCACAACGCCCGCGCCAACTGCCATAACGGGCGTTTGGTGCGCAGCACACGCAGCCCGGACTGCGGCAGGAAAATTCCCGCCATCAGCAGCGTGTGCACCAGATACCGCGCCCACACCACCATGACGATCGGATAAAAACCCGAAAGGTATTTCGACAGCGCGTCGTGGCTGGAGAACAGGAAGGTTGCCACGACAATCAGCAAGATCCCCTTGAAGGGTTGGTTGACACCGGAAAGCGGAGTGCTGACGGTCATTGGCTCTCTCTGAATAAAAAATAAACGGTGACGAGGACGCAGTTGCCCTCGCCCCTTGAAGCAGACTTAAAGCCGGGCCAACAATTCCCGCGTCCGGTCGATTGCCATTTGCGCCCGCTGCAAACCACTCACGCCTTGCTCCAGCAATTTGACCGTAGGAATTTCCAGGCTCAGGGGAAGGTTAGCCGCAAGACTGTGCAACAAGCCGATCAAGTCACAATCGCCCTCGCCGGGAAACCGTCGTTCATGGCGGGCCTGACGCAAGATCTCGGCCATGTCCGTCGGCCTCGGCCCGGCCACATCGCACAACTGTGCATAGCGCAGCCGCGAGACCGGCACACCGGCCAGATCTTCCAGCCGCGATCCGGAACGGTCGAAGTGAAACGCATCGATCAGCACCGCCCCATTTTCGCGCCCGGCATTGTCGACGATGCGCAACGCCTGTTCGAGATTGCGCGTATCGGTCCAGGGCATGAACTCCAGATGCGGATGCAAACCGTACGGCGCCGCCAGATCGCAGAGTGCCGCAAAATGATCGGTGAGCCGTTGTTCGTCGGGATCGTTGCCGGCGACCAGCAACTCGCTGGCACCGAACTCCGCGCCGACGCTGAGCAGCTTCTCGAAATCCGCGACCACTGTCTGCGGTTTCAAACGCAGGATTTCCACGTCGAGCACGCCAATTCCGGTGTCACGCAAACGCGCCAGCGTCTGACGCCGCAAATCGCCGTCGGCTACCAGCGCGAAGTGATATTCCTCTGGCGTCGCCGGCTCCAGACGCAGACCGACATGGCTGTACCCGGCACGGGCGGCGACCTCGACCATCTCGGGTGGCGAGAGCTCCAGCACGGTCAGGCTGGCCAGGGACAGAATTCGCTCGCTCATGGCCGCGCCTCGGCCAACTCGGGTGACGTAGCGGAGCGAATGCCGATTCGAAGGGGCGAGTTCAAGGGGCGATCCTCTTGTGATTGTTGTGGGAAAAGTCACTCCCGCAACAATTTAGAACCCGGTTCCAGATTCTCCCACCCGCCCGACTGAAAAGTGGGCGAACAGCGCACAACATTGTTTAAACGAACAACTCCGACGCCAGGCTGGCCGCCGACAACTCCTCGGTAAACGTCAGCAACAGCGGCGCCAGTTCATGCAACCGCGCCCCCGGCATTCGGGCGCTCGGCCCGGCGATACTGAGCACGCCAATCACCCGGCCATCGGCGGGATGTTTCACCACGGCGGCAATTGCCGAAGTGCCCACCGCCGAACTTTCCTCTACACAGGCATAGCCCTGTTCCCGGGCGACGCGCAGGCGTTCGAGCAGTTCAATATTGGAGCGCGGCGCATTGGGCCCGATATCCGCCGGCACTTCCGCACCCTGGCGCTCGACCAGCGACAACGCTTCGGCGTCGCTCATGCACGCCAGCCATGCATGGCCCGACGCGGTGTAAAACAGCGGCGCATCGCGGCCCATGTCCGGGTCGTAACGCAGGCCGATACGGGCGCCCTGGGCCTTGGCGATCCAGGTCTGGCGCTCGCCGTCGATCACCCCCAGGCGCACCAGTTCACCGGTTTCCTGAGCCAGGCGATCGAGCACTGGTTGCACAATGTCGGCCCCGCTGCTGGACAGGTACTGAAAGCCCATCGCAACCAGTTTGGTCGACAGGTGATAACGCAACGTCTCCTGGTTCTGCCGCACGTAACCCAGACGGATCAGCTCGGCGAGCAGGCGGTGCGTCGCGCTCTTCGGAATGTCCAGTTGATCGGCCAGTGCCTGCATCGGCAACCCGCGCGGATCACTGGTAAGGCTTTCCAGCACGCTGAAAACCCGTTCGATTTGACTGCCGGCCATGGTGCGCTCTCGGTGAAATTTCGCCGATTCTAGAAGACATCCCGAGGAATGCGAAATCTGGAACCCGGCGTCCGATAACCGCCCACTTTGCGCGTCAGTCGGTTGATCTGCTTCGCCCGCGCTGGTTATTTTCTGGAACCTGATTCTAAAAATAATTGATTACTGGAGCCTTTCCTGATGCCTGCCCTTCCCGATATCGACTGCGACGTTCTGGTGGTTGGCTCCGGCGCCGCCGGTTTGTCGGCCGCCGTGACCGCCGCCTGGCATGGCTTGAAGGTCATCGTGGTGGAAAAGGATCCGGTGTTCGGCGGCGCCACCGCGTGGTCTGGCGGCTGGGCGTGGGTGCCGTGCAATCCGCTGGCCCGTCGCGCCGGGATCGTGGAAGACGTGGAATTGCCGCGCACTTACCTACGCCACGAACTCGGCGAGCACTACGACCCGGCCATGATCGACGCCTTCCTTGAAGCCGGCCCACGCATGGTGGCGTTCTTCGAACAGCACACCGCGCTGCAATTCGCCGACGGCAACGCCATCGCCGACATCCACGGCGAAACTCCGGGCGCCGGTACCGGTGGACGTTCGGTAATTGCGGCACCCTATGACGGACGAAAGGCCGGACGCCTGCTCAAGCGTCTTCGTACAACGATGCGCGAAACTTCGTTCATGGGCATGCCGATCATGGCGGGGGCGGATCTGTCGGCGTTTCTCAATCTGACTCGCTCGTTGTCGGCGGCCTGGCACGTGACCCGACGCTTCACCCGCCATCTGCTGGACCTGGCGCTGCACGGCCGGGCGATGCAATTGGTCAACGGCGTGGCGCTGGTGGCGCGGCTGGCGAAATCCGCCGAAGACCTCGGCGTACTGCTGTGGGAATCGGCGCCGGTAACCGAACTGCTGCGCGACGAATCACGCATCACCGGCGCTCGTGTGAACACCGCGAAAGGCCCGGTCAATGTCCATACCCGCAAAGCCGTGGTGCTCGCCGCGGGCGGATTTGCCAATGACGTCGAGCGGCGCAAAGCGCTGTTTCCCCGCACGCCCACCGGCCATGAACATTGGGCGTTGCCTCCGCTGGCAGTCAATGGCGATGGCCTGCGACTGGGTGAAACCGTCGGAGGCCGGGTCAACACCGATGTGGCCTCACCAGTGGCCTGGGCGCCCGTCTCGCAAGTGCCGCATTCCGACGGCAGCATCGGCCATTTCCCACACATCATCGAACGCGGCAAACCGGGGATCATCGGCGTACTGCGCAACGGCCAGCGCTTCGTCAACGAAGCCAACGGCTATTACGACTATGTCAGCGCCATGGTCGCCGCCGCCCCCGAAGGTGAAGAGGTTGCGTCCTGGCTGATCTGCACCCGCGCCTTCCAGCGTCGCTACGGGCTCGGCATGTCTCGGCCGTTTCCGGTTCCGGTGTCAGGCTTTATCCGCAGCGGCTATCTGAAAACCGGAAATACCCTTGACGAATTGGCCACTGCTTGCGGCATCGATCCGGATGGATTACGCGCCACTCTCCATGACTACAACCACCATGCCCGTCACGGCGAAGATCCGCTGTTCGGTCGCGGTTCGACCCCGTACAACCGCAAACAGGGCGACCTGGCGCAAAAACCCAACCCGTGCGTGGCGCCTATCGAACAAGGCCCGTTCTACGCGGTGAAGGTGCAGCCGGGCTGCTTCGGCACCTTCGCCGGGCTCAAGATCAATCCGCACGCGCAAGTGCTCGACGCCAATGACCAACCTATCGCGGGGCTTTACGCGGCGGGTGGCGACATGGCCAGCATCATGGGCGGGCATTACCCGGCGGGCGGGATCAACCTCGGCCCGGCCCTGACTTTCGGTTACGTCGCAGCCCGGCACATGGCGGGCACCTGACCCGGCGAAAGAAAACCGCCGGCGAATTGAATTCCCGGCGCCCGCGCTCGTCAATAACAGGCCCGACCTCGTCACCCCGAGGCCGGGCCTTTGTGCGTGTGTGCGAATAGACGGACGACCGGACTGGCGCCACACTCACACACCAGCAACACTCATCACCACGATCAGACAGAGGATTCCCACATGCTATGGAAAAAAGGCCGACGCAGTGACAACGTCGTCGATGCCCGTGGCGATGACATGGGCGGTGGCGGCGGCATGCGCTTCGGCGGTGGCAAGGGGCTGAGCCTCGGGGCGATTCTGCTGATCGTCGGTATCGGCTGGATCACCGGGCAAGACCCGCTGCAGATCCTCGGCCAGCTCACCGGGCAGATGACCGAACAATCGGCCCCCACTTCGCAAACCCGTCAGGCACCGCCGGCCAACGATGAACAGGCCGAATTCGTGCGCTCGATCCTCGGCGACACCGAAGACACCTGGGGCGCGATCTTCCAGCAGGCTGGCCGGCAATATAAGGACCCGACTCTGGTGCTGTTCAGCAACCGGGTCAATTCCGCCTGTGGTCTGGCGACCTCGGCCACTGGCCCGTTCTATTGCCCGGCGGACCAGAAGGTCTATCTGGACATGACGTTCTTCCAGGAGATGGCCCAGCGCTTCAAGGCCGCCGGCGACTTCGCCCAGGCCTACGTGATCGCTCACGAAGTCGGACACCATGTGCAGACGCTTCTCGGCGTCTCGGCAAAAATTCAGACAGCCCGCCAGCAAGGTCGGCAGATGGAAGGTGACGGCGGTCTGCTGGTCCGTCAGGAACTGCAGGCCGATTGCCTGGCCGGAGTCTGGGCCTACAACGCTCAAAAGCGTTTGAACTGGCTGGAACCGGGCGACATCGAAGAGGCCTTGAACGCGGCGAACGCCATCGGTGATGATCGCCTGCAGCAACAGGGTCAGGGCCGTGTGGTGCCGGACTCGTTTACTCACGGTACGTCGGCGCAAAGGGTGCGCTGGTTCAAAACCGGATTCGCCCAGGGCCAGGTCGGCCAGTGCGATACCTTTGCGGCGAAAAACCTGTAAATGCATAAATGGCTGTTGGCTTTACTGTTCATCGGCGGCACCGCCCAGGCGGCCGGCGTCGACGCAATCAGTCCCGGGCGCCTGCAATTGCAGGCCGGCGAAATGGCGGTGGGCATCGGCCCGGCGCCGGCCAAAATCGAGCGCGTGCTGATCGTCATTCATGGCCGTCTGCGCAACGCCGAGACCTATCGCAAAAGCGGTGAAATCGCGGCGGAACTGGCCGGGCAAACCGCCAACACCCTGGTAATCGCCCCGCAGTTTCTCAACGAAAGCGATGTGTCGCTCTACTCGTTACCCGCCAGCGTGCTGCGCTGGCAAGGCAACGACTGGATGGGCGGCGGATTATCCACAGGGCCGAAACCGCTGAGCTCCTACGCTGCACTGGACGAAATCGTCGGGCGGCTGAGCGATCGCAAGCAGTTTCCGGACGTGAAGCAGATCGTGATCTTCGGTCATTCCGGTGGCGCGCAGGTGGTGCAGCGTTATGCACTGCTGGCCCAGGAACAACCGGCGCTCAAGGCCGAAGGCATTCGCTTGCGTTACGTGGTGGCCAACCCGTCGTCTTACGCGTACTTCAATGAGCAACGCCCGGTGGCCTTCGATCATGCGAAGTGTCCGGGTTTCAACCGCTGGAAGTACGGTCTGATGGATCCGCCGATCTATTCGGGTGGGCAAACGCCCGCGCAGCTTGAAGGCCGTTACGTCAAACGCGAGGTGATTTATCTGCTGGGCCAGCAGGACACCGACCCGCAACACCCGGCGCTGGACAAAAGCTGCGCCGCCAAAGCCCAGGGGGCTTATCGACTGGAGCGCGGCAAGCTGTTTTTCGGTTACTTGCTGCGTCGTCACCCTGAAGGGGTCAATCAGCGCCTGATCGAAGTGCCCGGCGTCGGGCATGACGGCAACGGCATGCTGACCTCGCCGGAAGGCCAGAAAGCCCTATTCGAGCAATAGTCTGGTGTGGCTTGATCTGGCCCCATCGCCGGCAAGCCAGCGATGGGACCCGCTCCGACAATCCATGAATCAAGCGAACAACATCCGCCGCAACTCGACACAATCCTTCGCATGCCAGTCCGTCAACTCCGGCCACGGATTGTCCGGCAGGTTCACCAGCACCGTGTGGGTGCCCGCCGCCCGGCCGCAATCAAGATCAAACCGGTAATCACCGACCATCACCATCTCGCTCGCCGACACTTGCCAGGCATCGGCCAGTTTCAGCAGGCCCTCGGGATGCGGTTTTGGCTGTGCTTCATCGCGGCCGAGCACATCCTCCACCGCGAAGCAGTCGGCCAGGCCGATGGCCTCCAGCGTCACATGGGCCAGCTCCCGCGCATTGCGGGTCAGGACGCCGAGACGATAACCGCGCGCGTGCAGGTCGCGCACCAGTTCCACCGCACCGTCTGCCGGGGTCGAGCCGAGCGCCAGATCGCGCTCATGTTCCAGCAGCCAAGCGTGTTTCGCCGCCGCTTCATCGGCGGGCAGCGCCGCGAGGTGGGTGAGGATGTCGTCCTCCGGCGGGATCGAAAGCGCCACGCGGATCGCCGCGAAGTCGTGCACGGCGACGGTCAGGGTGCCGTCCATGTCGAACACCCAGTGCCGCACATCCGCCAGGTTCATGCCCAGTCCTTGCGATGACGGATCAGGCCTTCCTGCGTCACCGACGCCACCAGTTGCCCGGCGCGGTTGAACACGCTGCCACGGGAGAACCCGCGAGAGTTGCCGGCCCACGGGCTGTCCATGGCGTAGAGCAACCAGTCATCGGCACGCAGATCATTGTGGAACCACAGCGCGTGGTCGAGGCTGGCGACCTGCATGTCTTTCTGCCAGACCGATTTGCCGTGGGGCAGCATCGAGGTGGTCAGCAGACCGAAGTCCGAGGCATAAGCCAGCAAATATTTGTGCAGCGCCGGGATGTCGGCCAATGCGCCGTCGGCACGGAACCACACGTATTTGATCGGATCCGCCGGTTGCGGGTTGTACGGATCTTTTTCGGTGACCGGGCGCACTTCGATCGGTTTCGGGCACAGCAGCTTTTCGCGCATGTGCTCCGGGATCAGGTGCGCGCGTTGCTGGGTCAGTTCCAGCTCCGACGGCAGGTTTTCCGGGCCGACCACTTGCGGCATCTGGCTCTGGTGTTCAAAGCCTTCTTCGTCGTACTGGAACGACGCGCTGCAGGTGAAAATCGGGTGGCCCTTCTGGATCGCGGTCACCCGGCGGGTGCTGAAACTGCCGCCGTCACGCACGCGGTCAACCGAGTAGACCACCGGCAACTTGGCATCGCCCGGACGCAGGAAATAACCGTGCATCGAATGCACATGACGCGCTTCTTCAACGGTCTGACTGGCCGCCGACAGCGACTGGCCGAGCACCTGGCCGCCGAACAACTGGCGAAAGCCCAGATCCTGGCTGCGACCACGGAACAGATTTTCCTCGATCGGTTCGAGGGTCAGCAGATCCACCAGATCTTCCAACACTTGGCTCATTCAGACTCTCCTCACACAAAGCAATGCCGCGCAGTCTTGGCTGCGGCGGGGGATTCAGGTTCTGGCCCGGCCCCTCAGGGTGCCGGCCATTGTAAACGTCCGCGCCTGCTTATCCATGCAAGGTTTCCAGCCACTGCTCCCTCGTGATGCGGTACAACACATGCCGCCGTAACGGGTGACCGTCCGCGAGACGCGGGTGGTCGAAATCATCCTGCGGGGCGTGGTGCATGCCGATCGCCTGCATGACTTTCTGCGACGGCAGATTGGTCTCGCTGGTGAACGACACCACTTCATCCAGCGCCACCCGGTCAAAGCCGCAACGCAGAGCGGTCCAGGCCGCTTCGCTGGCATAACCCAGGCCCCAGTGTTCCTTGGCCAGGCGCCAGCCGATTTCCACCGCCGGGGTGAACGGCGCATCGAAGCCGACCACGCCGAGCCCGGTAAAACCGATGAACTCGCCAGTGTCCTTGCGCTCCAGCGCCCACAGGCCATAACCGTGTTCGGCAAAATGCCCGCGCACCCGACCGATCAGCGCGGCGCTTTCCAGCCGGCTCAAGGGCGCGGGGAAGTAGCGCATCACCTGCGGGTCGGCGCACATCGCCGCAAACGCCGGCAAATCCTCGTCCTGCCATTGGCGCATCAACAGCCTTGCGCTTTCCAGCTCCAGTATCGGTTCCATCCTGCCCCTCCGCTTGATGCCGCCAGTCTACATCGCTGTTAGGCTTTGCACTCTTTCCTGCAGCCTCTATGAATAGTCCACCATGCCGTTGCCGCTGATCTACCACGAAGACTACAGCCCGGAATTTCCGGCGGATCACCGCTTCCCCATGGACAAGTTCCGCCTGCTGCGCGATCACCTGGTGGACAGCGGCCTCACCCGCGATGAAGACCTGCTGCGCCCTGAACTGTGCCCGGCCGACATTCTCGCCCTGGCCCATGACCGCAGTTATATCGAACGCTACATGAGCGGCGAGTTGTCTCGCGAGGACCAGCGGCGCCTCGGCCTGCCATGGAACGAAGCCCTGGCCCGACGCACGGTGCGGGCCGTCGGCGGTTCGATTCTGGCGGCCGAGAAAGCGCTGGAACATGGTCTGGCCTGTCACCTGGCCGGCGGCACCCATCACGCCCATTACGACTACCCCGCCGGCTTCTGCATCTTCAATGACCTGGCGATCATCAGCCACTACCTGCTGCAAAGCGGCCGGGTGAACCGGGTGCTGATCTTCGACTGCGACGTGCATCAGGGCGACGGCACTGCGCGGATTCTGCACGACACCCCGGAAGCGATCACCGTTTCCCTGCATTGCGAAAAGAACTTTCCTGCACGCAAGGCCGAAAGCGACTGGGACATTCCGCTGCCCAACGGCATGGGCGACGCCGATTACCTGAAAGTGGTCGACGATGCGCTCAACTACCTGCTGCCGCTGTATCAACCGGATCTGGTGCTGTATGACGCCGGCGTCGACGTGCACAAGGACGACGCCCTCGGTTACCTGCAACTGACCGACGAAGGCGTTGCCGCCCGCGATGAAAGCGTGATGCGCCATTGCCTGGGCCGCGACATCCCGGTGGTCGGAGTGATCGGCGGCGGTTACAGCAAGGATCGCCACGCCCTGGCCCGCCGCCACGGCATCCTGCATCACAGTGCGCAGCGCGTCTGGCAGTCATCGGGTTGTCATTGAGTTGTGCTGCGTTACCCACAATGGCTGTGGAACGGCCTGTGGATAACCTGAGCGAAAGGGACTACAGCCCAAGCTGAACATGGCCTGCAGCGCGCTGGTTGTTTTTTGATCAGGCCTTTCGATCATCACAAATCCCTGTGGGAGCGAGCTTGCTCGCGATGGCGTCAGTACATTCAACATTTAACTGAATGACTCACCGCTTTCGCGAGCAAGCTCGCTCCCACCCGGTTTCTGCGCTGTTAGAATGCGCGCCATATTTCGTCAGACCGCAGCGCACGCCATGACCCAGATTCACGCCACCTATCCCGCTCACGTCGCCATCATCGGCGGTGGTCCCGCCGGCCTGATGGCCGCCGAAGTGCTGAGCCAGGCCGGAGTCCGCGTCGATCTGTACGACGGCATGCCCTCGGTGGGCCGCAAGTTCCTGCTGGCCGGGGTTGGCGGCATGAACATCACCCATTCCGAAACCTACCCGGCGTTCCTCTCGCGCTACGCCGAACGTGCCCCGAACATCGCCCCGCTGCTGCGCGCCTTCGACGCCGACGCACTGTGCCGGTGGATTCAGGAGCTGGGCATCGAAACCTTCATCGGCAGCTCCGGCCGGGTGTTCCCCACCGACATGAAAGCCGCGCCGCTGCTGCGCGCCTGGCTCAAGCGCCTGCGCGACAGCGGCGTGGTTATCCACACCCGCCACCGCTGGCTCGGCTGGGATGAAAACGGCGCGCTGCGCATCGACAGCCCGGAAGGCGAGAAAACCCTCAACCCCGACGCCACCCTGCTCGCCCTCGGCGGTGGCAGTTGGTCGCGACTGGGCTCCGACGGCGCGTGGATGCTGGCGCTGGAGCAACGCGGCGTAGGACTGGCGCCATTGCAGCCAAGCAATTGTGGCTTCGAGGTGCAGGCCTGGAGCGAAGTGATGGTCAGCAAATTCGCCGGCGCACCGCTGAAAAATATCGCCATCGGTTTGAACGATGATGTTCCTCGCCTTGGCGAATGCGTGATTACCGCGACCGGCATCGAAGGCAGTCTGATCTATGCGCTGTCGGCACCGATTCGTGAAGCGATCAATGTGCACGGTGCAGCGACTGTTCACATCGACCTGCTGCCCGGCCGGCCTGTGGATAAATTGCAGGCGGCGTTGAGCAAACCGCGGGGTTCGCGCTCGATGGCCAAGCATCTGCATAGTCAGGTCGGAATTGATGGGGTGAAAGCGGCGTTGTTGCGCGAGCTCACTGATGCTGCGACGTTTGCCGATCCGGCGCTGTTGGCCAGGGCGATCAAGGCGTTGCCGCTGATGCTGGTGAAAACCCGACCGCTGGACGAGGCGATCAGCAGTGCTGGTGGCGTGACATTCGAGGCGATGGATGAGCGCTTGATGCTCAAGGCGTTGCCGGGGGTGTTTTGTGCGGGGGAAATGCTGGATTGGGAAGCGCCGACTGGGGGGTATCTGCTGACGGCGTGTTTTGCCAGTGGCCGGGCGGCCGGAGCTGGAATGCTGGACTGGTTGAAACAGCGTAACTGATCGTTCCCGCATGGCGCGGGAACGATCCGATCTGACGCTTAAGGCTTACGCTTGCGCGGCCCGGTGTTGAACACCGGCACCTTGCGCACAGGCTTGATCGAAGGCTCCGGCGCCTGAGTCTCGCCGCTGTCCACCCACTTGCCCAGATTGCGCTTGCCACCGCCGCCACCGGAAGCTTTCGGCTTCTTCGGTTTTTTCGGCTTCTTGATCACCTGGCCACTGGCATCGGTGTCCGGCACACGGTGCTCGGGCACGAAATCTGGCTCGACCTCACGCTTCAACGTACTGCGGGTCAGCATCTCGATCGCCGACAACATGTTCACTTCATCGGCACACACCAGCGAGATCGCCTGACCAGTCGAACCCGCGCGGCCAGTGCGGCCGATACGGTGAATGTAATCCTCGGCAACGATCGGCAGATCGAAGTTGACCACCAATGGCAGGTCTTCGATATCCAGACCACGGGCCGCCACGTCGGTGGCCACCAGAATCTGCACTTCGCTCATTTTGAAACGGTCCAGCGCCCGCTGCCGGGTCGCCTGCGGCTTGTCGCCGTGGATGCCGTCGGCGTTAACGCCCAGACCTTGAAGTTTTTCGACCAACGCATCCACACCGTTGCGAGTCTTGGCGAACACCAGCACCTGCTTCCACTTGTTCTTGCGCATCAGGTGCACGAACAGTTCCGGCTTGCGCTTCTTGTCCACCGTGACAATCCACTGCTTGACGGTATTGGCGGCCACGTTGCGCGGGCTGACTTCGATGCTCAGCGGATCGTTGAGCATCTGCCCGGCCAGCAGGCGGATGTCATCGGAGAAGGTCGCGGAGAACAGCAGCGTCTGACGTTTTTTCGGCAACGCGCGGTAAATGTTCGCCAGCTCTTCGGAAAAGCCCAGGTCGAGCATGCGGTCGGCTTCGTCCAGCACCAGGGTCTGCAACTGGTTGAACTTGAGCGCGTTCTGACGGAACAGGTCGAGCAGACGGCCCGGAGTGGCGACCAGCAGATCGACGCCGCCGCGCAGCTTCATCATCTGCGGGTTGATGCTGACGCCGCCGTACACCGCATAAGTGCGCAATGGCAGGTTTTCAGCGTACTGGCGCACGGCTTCGTGGACTTGTTCGGCCAGTTCGCGGGTCGGCACCAGAATCAGCGCGCGAACCGAGTTGGCAGCGACTTTCGGCCCTTCCATCGCCAGCAATTGCAGCAGCGGCAAGGCAAAACCGGCGGTCTTGCCGGTCCCGGTCTGGGCCGCGGCCATCAGGTCGCGACCGGCCAGCACCGCCGGAATGGCTTGCGCCTGCACCGGCGTCGGGGTCTGGTAGCCGAGCTTCTCGAGGGAGCGCAGCAAGGGTTCGATCAGGCCAAGGTTGGCGAAAGTCATGGGAGTACCGTAGGAAAAATCAGAGCGGTTGTGCAAAACAAGTATGCGATGACGCGCAGTTTACCCTAATTCCCACGCTGCTCCGTCGCTATGGCCGTCGTTGGGGCAGCCGGCTCGCTGACCACCGGCAACTGCCGAGGACGCCGCCACTGCGGCAGACCGATCAGCACCACCGCGCCGATGATCACCAGCATCGCCAGCGCCTCTTCGATGCCGATGGTCTCGCCGACAAACACAATCCCCAGCAACACCGCCACCGCCGGGTTCACATAGGCATAACTGGTGGCCGCCGCCGGGCGAACGTTTTTCAACAGATACATGTAGGCGTTGAAGGCGATGATCGAGCCGAAGAAGATCAGGTACGCCAGCGCCAGCCAGCCTTCCAGCGGCGGCATGGCTTGCAGGTGTTCGCCGCTGGCCGCGCTGCCGATCAGCAGCACCGCACCGCCCACCAGCATTTCCACGGCACTGGCCATCGCGCCCTGGGGCAATGGCAGGTGTTTGCTCCACACCGAGCCGAACGCCCAGCTCGCCGCGGCAAAAATCAGCAGCGCTGCGCCCAGCGGGCTCGATTGCAGGTTGGAGCCCATGTTGAGCATCGCGATGCCGATAATCCCCATCACCACCCCGGCCCACTCCAGACGGGTGTTGCGCGCCCCCCAGAAATAACCGCAGAGCAAAGTGAACAGCGGCACCGTCGCCACCGCCAGCGCAGCAACGCCCGATGCCACGCCGCTGTGTTCAGCCAGCGTCACCGCGCCGTTACCGAAACTCAGCAACAGAATCCCGATGATCCCCGCCGCTTTCCACTGCGCCCAGGTCGGCGCCGGTGCCCCGCGCCAGCGCAGGAAGGCGTACATCAGGCTGCCGGCAATCACGAAGCGCACACCGCCGAGCATCAGCGGCGGCCAGTATTCGACACCGATGCGGATCACCAGATAGGTCGATCCCCAAATCACGTACAACGCAAAAAACGCAGCGATCAACGGCAAGGAAAAACGGCGCAGGGCAGACATGGGCAACTCGAAAGTCAGATTCAGGGGATTGGTTATTCTAGAAAGGCCAACCGCTAAAAATAAGTTACAAAACCTGTTTATAGCGCCGGTACACTTTTGAAAACACGGAGATCGACGGCCGAAACCGCGATTTCGAAAGTCTGCCATTTTCAGGAGTCCGACCTTGGACAAATACGACCGCATGCTGCTCAGCGCCCTGCTCGAAAACGGTCGCGCGTCCTACGCCGACCTCGCCCGCAAAGTGAACCTCTCCGCCCCCGCCGTCGCCGAGCGCGTGGCCAAACTCGAGGCCAGCGGCGTCATCACCGGCTACTCGGCCAAAGTCGACATGGCCAGGCTCGGCCTGCCGATCCAGTGCGTCATCGAACTGCGCCTGAACCAGCACGGCAATCCGAAGGTGTACGAGGAGCTGATCAGTATCCCGCAACTGACCGAATGCCACCGCGTCACCGGCGACCCGTGCGTGATCATGCAGGCCGCCGTGGGCTCGATGACCGAGCTGGAAGAGCTGATCAATCGGGTGGCGAAATTCGGGTTCAGCAAGACGTCGATCGTGTTGTCGAGTGCGATAGAGAAGCGGGTGCCGCTGGGGCATATCGAGGGCAACGGAAAGTAACCTTCCCGTCCCGCTCGTTCCCACGCTCTGCGTGGGAATGCCTCAACGGACGCTCTGCGTTCGGCTTTGGAAGGGACGCGGAGCGTCCCGGGCTGCATTCCCACGCGGAGCGTGGGAACGATCAACAGGGAAATGTGTTTGCCTGAAAATCAGCGATAGCGCTGGAGGTGTTCGCCGACTTTAGCGGCCGGCACTTTCTGCAATTTGCACAGCAGGTCGTGCGATAGCTCCCGCACGCCGTGCTTGTGCCGCAACTCATCCGCCAGATGCGCCAGCAAGTTCGCCGCCATCTCCGCATCCGCCATCGCCCGGTGCGCCTGGCCGGTGTGCGGCAATTGGGCAAACGTGGTGAGCGTGCCGAGCTTGTGGTTCGGCGCCGCCGGCATCAGGCGGCGGGCCAGCAGCAGCGAGCAGGCAAAGTTCTGCAAACGGGTGCGTTTGATCCGGCCCAGTTCGAAGTCCCAGAACTTCTGGTCGAACGCGGCGTTGTGCGCCAACAGCGGGGTGCAGCCGACGAATTCGTTGACTTCGTTCATCACCTGTTCGGCCGACGGCGCGGTGCGCAGCATGGCGTTGCTGATGCCGGTGAGTTGTTCGATAAAGGCCGGGACGCGTACGCCGGCGTTCATCAGGCTCTGGTAACGCTCGACGATGCGGCCGTTTTCCAGCATGACCACGGCGATTTCCGTGGCCCGGCAACTGCTGCTCGGCGAGATGCCGGTGGTTTCAAAGTCGATGACTGCAATGCGTTCCAAACCGGGTGGTACTCCGTCCAGATCAATTCTTGAGCAGGGCTCAGTTTTTCAACAGCAGCGCGCCTTCGATCGGCACGTAACGGCTGGCGGCGCGGATCAGCGAGTTGGCGGTCAGGCCGGGAACGCCGTAGGCCACCGCTTGCACGCCGTGTTTGTTGATGATGCGTTCGAGCAGCATGTCGAAATCGCCGTCACCGGAAGCCAGGACGATTTCGTCGACGTGGTCGGCGGCGTCCATGATGTCGAGGGTGATGCCCACGTCCCAGTCGCCCTTGGCCGAGCCGTCGCTGCGCTGGATGTAGGGTTTGAGTTTCACGGTGAAACCGAGGTTGCGCAGGATCTGCTGGAACTGCTGCTGTTTGCTGTCGCCCCGGTCGATGGCATAGGCGTAGGCCTCGACGATCTGCCCGTGCTGGCTGACATCCGCCCACAGCGCCGCGTAGTTGAAGTGGCAACCGTAGGCCTGGCGGACGGTGTAGTAGAGGTTCTGCACATCGGCGAACACTGCGATTTTTTTCACCGGAGTTCCTGTGAGCGCTGACGCGCATGAGCCGGATCAGGCACCAGGCCCGAAAAAGGCGCTCAGTATGCCAGCCCGAAGGAAGGTTCCGCGAATAATCGGCCCGGGGCGCTCAGGCGCCCCGGACGAATGGTGAGAAGACTTGTCCCTGTGGGAGCGAGCTTGCTCGCGATAGCAACGCTTCAGTCGCCGAAAACATCGGCTGAACGGACGCCATCGCGAGCAAGCTCGCTCCCACAGGTCAATGTCACGCCCTGGAAGACGGATCAGACGAAGGAATCGTCGTCATCGAAGAACGATGAGTTGTCATCGCTGTAGTCGGTGTCGGCAAAGCCGCCCTGGTCATTACCCCAGGAGTCGTTGTTGGCCATGCGCTGGTCATCGCCCCAGCCATTGCTGCTCTGGTCATTGACCTGAGCCGGCTCTTCCTTGATGACTTCGACGATTTCCTGCGGCTGCTGGTTGTGATGGAACAGGCTGCTGATACCTTGTGCCAGCATCACGCCACCCGCCACGCCGGCAGCGGTTTTCAGGGCGCCGCCGAGAAAGCTGCTGCCGGCCGCCGGGGCTGCTTGCTGCTGGCCATAACCCGGTGGTGGCGCGCCGAAGTTCTGTTGCGGCGCGGGCGCACCGAAGTTCTGCTGCGGTGCCGGCTCACGCCAGCCGCCGGAGGACGTCGGGGCGCTCTGGGTCGGCGCCGGGCGCGAGCTGCTGCCACCGAAGATGCTCGACAGGAAGCCACCGCCGCTGGAGGCCGGCGGCGCGCTCTGCGCCTTGGCCGATTGCAGTTCGGCCTGCAATTGCTTGACCTGTTGAGTCAGTTGCTTGTTTTGTTCGTCGAGGCTCTTGAGGGCAGCCTCCTGCACCAGAATCGCCTGGGTCATGAAATAACCTGCGGCCGGCTGGCGCGTCAGGTGTTCCTTGATCCGCGCCTCAGCCTGGGCGTCGCGCGGGGCTGCCTCCGTTTCGGCCTGCTGCAGCCGGGAAAACAGTCCATCGATCAGGGTTTGTTCTTCGCTGTTCATGGCGACCTCGTAGATTGCCGGGGATAACGTTGCCCTCGTCCACGTCGGAGGAGGCGCCCCTCTGTAATGGAGGCAGCAACAGAATGTTTCAATAACCTTTACCGAACGTTTACGTTTGCGCAGCGAAACGGATCATCGGTTAAAGTGAGCCACTGTTTTTGACCTGCGATACCGACTGATGAATGCCTTCGATGTGCTGCGCGACTCCCTGTATTTCTTCAAACGCAATCTGGGCCGGATCGTCCAGTTGTGTCTGCCGCTGGTGATTTTCGAAGCCGCGCTGCAACAGGTGGTCGACCATGCCAGCGACCCGGACGGTTACTCGGCCATCAGCGTGATCGTCGGCCTGCTGGTGTATCCGTTGTACACCGCCGCGCTGATCCTGTTTCTCGATGCCCGCACCCGCGGCGAATCCCCGCAAACCCGCGATTTGCTGGCGATGGCCGCTCGCCTGTGGCCGCGCTTTGCCGTTCTTACCGCGCTGAACACGTTGCTGATCCTGCTCGGACTGTCGCTGTATTTCCTGCCGGGGCTGTGGCTGATGGTCACTCTGGCTTTCGGTGAATACCTGCTGGTGCTGCGCGGCTATGGTCCGTTGCAGGCGATGAAGGAAAGCCTGCGTCTGAGCCGTGGGCATTTTCTGCGGATTCTGGTGTGCATCCTGTGTGTGATGGGGCCGCTGTGGTTGCTCAAAGGCCTGACTTTGCAGGTCTATCCCGATCCGCAGAATCCGTTGATCGCGGTGCTGATCGACAGTGGCCACAGCTTCCTGCAACTGTTCACCAGCGTGGTGCTGTTCCGCCTGTTCATGCTGATCAGCGAATTGCCCGACAAACGTGACGGAATGGTCTGACCGCTCGGCGCTTGGGTGACGCGGCAGGTCTCGGGTATGCTCGGGACCACTTCCGTATCGCTACAAGCCGAGCCATGACCCGTCTACTGCGCTACATCCTGTTGCCCCTATTGCTCGCCTTCGCCCTGATCGGCACGCTGATCTACAGCCTGACCTGGCGCCCGGACGCCCGGGAAACCCTGCCGGTCAGCTGCACCGGGCAACCGCCGACGCTGGTGCCCGGCCAGGCTTTGAAGGTCATGACCTGGAACGTGCAATACCTGGCCGGCAAGCGCTACGTGTTCTGGAATGATCTGGCGCAAGGCGACGACGAAGCCCCGACCCCGGAAGACATGGCGTTCAGCCTCGATGAAGTGGCGCGGGTGATCCGCGACGAACAGCCCGACGTGGTGCTGTTGCAGGAACTCGATGACGGCGCCAAGGCCAGCGACTATCAGAACCAGCTCAAGCTGCTGCAGGAGCGTCTGACAGACCTCTACCCGTGCAGCGCTCACGCCTTTGACTGGAAGGCCGATTTCGTCCCGGATCCGCACATTTTCGGCAGCGTCGGCCGGCAACTCGCCACCCTCAGCCGCTACCGCATCGAACACGCCGAACGCCTGCAATTGCCGATGCAGCCGGCGAACATCATCAGCCGTCAGTTCAAGCCGAAAGACGCCTTGCTCGCCACCACTCTGCCGCTCAGCGATGGCGGGCAACTGGTGGTGTTCAACACCCATCTGGATCGCGCCACGCAGCCGGACGACACCTTGCAGGCACAGGTGACAGCGGTGGCCAAGGTCCTCGACAAACACGAAAGCCACGGCACGCCGTGGCTGATCGGTGGCGACTTCAACCTGTTGCCGCTCGGCCAGTACCGGCGTCTGCCGGTCGAACAGCGCACGCCCTACGCCGTGGACAGTGCGCTGCACCTGTTGTGGGACAGATACCCGATGATCCCGACCAACAACGAAGCCGGCGGCATCGACCGAGCCAAATGGTTGACCCACTACCCCAACGATCCCGGCCTGAATGGTCCGGATCGCACGGTCGATTACCTGTTCTACAGCCCGAAGATCAAGCGGGTCGAAGCCACGGTGCGGCAGGACGATACCTTGCGCATTTCCGATCATTTGCCGGTGATTGCGAAGTTCCTCCTGCCACCCAACTGACCTCAATGAGCCTCTTCGAGATCGTCGTGCAACAACCCGAAGATCTGCCGTTTCATGTCGATGAACGAGCGCTCCATCACCATGTCCAGCGTGCGCGGACGTTCGATCGGCACATCGAGAATCTGCTTGATCCGCCCAGGCCAGGCGCCCATCACATACACCCGGTCGCCCAGCAGGATCGCTTCGTCGATGTCGTGGGTGACGAACAGCACGGTCTTCTTGCTGTTGCCCCACACCCGCAATAACAGTTGCTGCATTTGCAGACGGGTCTGGCTGTCGAGGGCACCGAAGGGTTCGTCCATCAGCAGGATCTGCGGGTCGTTGGCCAGAGCCCGGGCAATCGCCACCCGCTGCATCATGCCGCCGGACAGCTGTTTGGCGTAGTTGTCGGCAAATCCCGACAGGCCGACTTCGTGCACATAGTGATCGACGATCTCCTTGCGTTTCGCTGCCGGCATGCCCCGGCGCTTGAGGCCGAACTCGACGTTCTGCCGCACGGTCAGCCACGGGAACAGCGTGTAGCTCTGGAACACCATCCCGCGATCCGCGCCGGGGCCCTGCACTTGCTGACCGCCGACGTAAATATCGCCGGACGTCGGCTCGGCCAGGCCGGCGGTGAGGTACAGCAGGCTCGACTTGCCGCAGCCCGATGGCCCGACCAGCACCGCGAACTGCTGATCCGGCACTTCGAACGACACTTCTTCAAGCGCGGTGAAGGTTCCGCCGCCGGGCTTGGTGTAGCGCAGGCTGACCTTGTCCACCTGCAACCTTGGCGCAGCGTGTGCCGGTACAGCGACCGGCTCGATGAAACGACGGTTGGCAGCGGTTACTGAGCCCATGCGGCAATCCTCAAACGCAAGAAGCGAAACAGTTGATCGGTGACCAGGCCGAGCAGGCCGATGATCGCGATGGCGAGAAAAATCACATCCACCTGAAAGCCGCGCATGGCCTTGAGGCTCAAGTAACCAAGGCCGCTGGACGCGGCGACCAGTTCGGCGACCACCAGATACGTCCAGGCCCAGCCCATGGTCACCCGCAAGGTGTCGAGCACGCCGGGCAACGACGCCGGGGCGATCACATGCAGCACCGCGTCACGCCGGTTGGAGCCGAGGGTGTAGGAGGCGTTGATCAAGTCCTTGGAGATGCCTTTGGACACGTCGGCGATCATCACCAGTTGCTGGAAGAACACGCCGAAGATGATCACCGACACCCGTTGCTCCAGACCGATGCCGATCCACAGAATGAACAGCGGCACGAACGAGGTCACCGGCAGGTAGCGGATGAAGTTGACCAGCGGTTCGAGGAAAGCCTGGACGATACGGAAGCTGCCCATCAGCAAGCCCAGCGGCACCGCCACCAGCGACGACACGATGAAACCGACCATCACCACTTCGACACTGGCCCAGACATGCTGGCCAAGAGTGCCGTCGCGGCTGAGGCGCACGGCGGCCTCAACCACCGCGCCGGGCGTGGGCAGGAACATCCCCGGCACGATGCCGCCGTAGGACAACCCGGCCCACAGGCCGACCAGCAACACCCAGGCCAGACCGCTGGCGCTCCACACCACCGGCACCGGCAATCCGGTCTTCGGCGTGATGCAGCGGCTCAGCCATGAATTGCGCTTGAACATGACTAGTCTCCTAGAGCGGGCTGACGAAACGGTTATCCACCAGATCGTCGTTGCTGACGTTGTAGGGCTTGCCCTGCAATTCGCTGGCGGTTTCGTTGGCCAGTTTGATCAGCGGTGCGCTGTCACCCGGCGCGCCCGGTTTGCCCAGCAACTTCTCGCTCATGGCCTGATCGTAGAAGCGCACGCCTTGCGCGGCGGCGGCCAGTTCCTTCGGATCGGACAGGTAACCACCGACGCCCTTGGCCATGATTTCGTAGGCTTTCTGTGGATGATCCTTGGTGTACTGCACGGCTTTGTAGAGACCGGCGACCAGCGCCTTGACGTCCTCCGGCTGCTTCTCGATCACCGTGCAGTTGAGCGCCACCACATCGACGATCACGCCCGGCGTACTGCTGCTGTCGATCAGCACCTTGCCCTGCTGCTTGTCGCGCACCATCGACAGATGCGGCTCCCAGGTCACGGCGGCCGGCACGCGACCGGCGATGAATGCGGTGGCGGCATCGTCGGCGGTCATGTTCTGCACGGTGATGTCGCTCATGCTCATGCCGTTCTTTTTCAGCAGGTACGAGAGCCAGAACTGCGAGGTCGACCCTTCGTTGACGGCCACGGCCTGGCCCTTGAGCTCTTGCAGGCTCTTCACGTTTTTACCCACCAGCACGCCATCGCCGCCATGACTGTCATCCAGCGCCGCCACGGCCTTGAAGCAGAACTGCGGACGGTACTTGAGCACTTCATCAATGGTAGAAGCCGAGCCGGACAATTGCCCGGACGCCTGGGCGGCCATGTACATCGACGCCTCTTCGACCACTGGCAATTCGACGGTCAGGCCGTTTTCCTTGAAGTAGCCCAGATCCTGGGCCAGGTACAGAGTGCCGTAACCGACCCACGTGGTATGGCCGATCGACAAGGTGCCGGCCTGAGCGGCGGTGACACAGAGGGCGGAAATCGCCAGAGGACATGCAAGACGGGTAAACAAGGACTTGTTCATGGAGCACTCCCAACGCTGTTGATTTAGTTGTCATGGGCAGTACGGCCAGCCGGGGTGTCGCGATTGCACGCTGCGGTCTCTGTCGGACTCTGGCGGGCAATGCCCTGGCTGGCGAAATCGATGTTGACCCAGGCTTGGCGTCAGGAAAACGAGGAAATAGTTAGACGCGAACGATGAAAAAACTGGGTAGTGCGCACCGCGAAAGGGCGCGTCGGGCGGGGATGCCCGAGGTGGGTGCAGATTGGGAAAAAGTCTGGCGAAGATCGTTCCCACGCTCTGCGTGGGAACGCAGCCCAGGACGCTCTGCGTCCCATTCGAGAGCTGGAACGCGGAGCGTCCCTTGAGGCATTCCCACGCAGAGCGTGGGAACGATCAGGACACGGAACGAGCGATCCGGGGGGGTTAGAGCCGGCCGTATTCCTGCGCCGTACGATCCAGCGCTTTCAAGGTCTTGCCCACCAGCTCGTCAATCTCTTCACGGCTGGCAATCAACGCCGGCGCCATGATCATCCGCCCCAGGGTCGAGCGAATGATCACTCCCTCTTCAAACCCGATCGTGCGGCAGCGCCAGGCGATGTCGTTTTCATTGGCAAAGCGTTTGCGCGTGGCCTTGTCTTCCGCCAGTTGCAGCGCCGCGACCATGCCCGTGCCCTGAATGTCACCTACCAGCGGATGATTGCCGAACACCTCGCGCAGGCACTGCTGCAGGTACGGGCCGATGTCATCCTTGACCCGCGTCACCACGCCTTCATCGCGCAAGGCCTTGAGGTTGGCAATCGCCACCGCCGCCGCCACCGGGTGCCCGGAATAGGTCAGGCCGTGGGCGAACACGCCGCCCTGCTCCACCAGCACGTCGGCCATTTTCTTCGACAGGATCAGGCCACCCATCGGAATGTAACCGGAGGTCAAACCCTTGGCGATGGACAGGGTGTCCGGCTCGAAACCGAAATATTCGTGAGCGAACCATTCGCCGGTACGACCGAAGCCGCCGATCACTTCATCGGCGCACAACAGCACGTCGTACTTGCGGCAGATGCGCTGGATTTCCGGCCAGTAGCTTTCCGGCGGGAAGATCATCCCGCCCGCGCCCTGGAACGGTTCGGCGATGAAGCCGGCGACCTTGTCGGCGCCCAGTTCGAGGATCTTCGCTTCCAGCTGCTGCGCCGCCCGCAGGCCGAATTCCGCCGGGGTCAGGTTGCCTTCGTGGGCGAAGAAGTACGGCTCGTCGATGTGCGCGATGTCGGGAATCATCCCGCCCATTTCGTGCATGAACTTCATGCCGCCGAGGGCCGTCGCCGCGAGGGTCGAACCGTGGTAGCCGTTCCAGCGGCCGATCATGATTTTCTTCTCGGGCTTGCCCAGCACCTGCCAGTAACGGCGCACGGTACGGATCAGCACCTCGTTGGCCTCGGAGCCGGAGTTGGTGTAGATCGCGTGGCTGTAGTGCCCCGGCAGCAGGCTGAACAACAGCTCGGAGAGCTCGATCACCTGCGGGTGGGTGGTGTGGAAAAACATGTTGTAGTACGGCAACTGCTCCAGCTGCCGGCTCGCCGCCGCGTTCAGGTCTTTTCGCCCGTAACCGAGGTTGGTGCACCACAGCCCGGACATGCCGTCGAGGTAGCGCCGACCGTCGTTGTCCCACAGGTGCAGGCGATCACCGCGCACCATCACCCGTGGGCCTTCGTCGTTGAGGGCCTTCTGGTCGACGAACGCATGAATGTGGTGCGCTGCATCGGCGGCCTGGTAGTCGCGGGTTTCACGTGAGGTGGTCATCGCCGGATCTCCTTTTTTGTTGTGAGCGGCTGTCATGAGCGCAGTTGAAACCAGGTGGTTTTCAACTGGGTGTATTTGTCGAACGAGTGCAGCGACAGATCGCGGCCGAAACCGGATTGTTTGCCGCCGCCGAACGGCACGGTCACGTCCAGCGCATCGACGCTGTTGACCGACACCGTACCGGCTCGCAATTGCCGCGCCACTCGATGGGCGCGGTGCAGATCGTCAGTCCACAGCGACGCCGCCAGACCGTAGACGCTGTCGTTGGCCAGTTGCAAGGCGTGGGCCTCGTCATCGAACGCAGTCACCGCCAGCACCGGGCCGAACACTTCTTCGCGAAACAGGCTCATGTGCGGCTGCACGTCGGTGAAAATCGTCGGCTGAACGAAGTTGTCCGAGCCGTTGAAACTCAGCTGCCGCCCGCCGCAGACGCGGGTCGCGCCTTCACGCTCGGCCTGATGAATGAAGCGCAGAATGCTTTCGGTCTGACGGGTATCGACGATCGCCCCGGCCGCACTCGCCGGGTCCAGCGGATCGCCCGGCTGCCAGCGCTCGGCCTGAGCCTTCAGTCGCTCGACGAACTCATCGTGAATCGAGCGCTCCACCAGCAACCGCGAGTTGGCCGAGCAGACTTCGCCCTGATTGAAGAAGATCCCGAACGCGGCTTTCTGCGCCGCCAGATCCAGATCCTTGCAGTCGGCAAACACCAGGTTGGCACTCTTGCCGCCGCACTCCAGCCACACCTGCTTGAGATTCGACTGCGCGGAGTACTGCATGAAATATTTGCCGACCTGAGTCGAGCCGGTGAACACCAGACAATCCACATCCGGGTGCAGGCCCAACGCTTTGCCGGCCTGTTCGCCGAGACCCGGCAGCACGTTCAATACGCCGGCCGGTAGCCCGGCTTCCAGCGCCAGCTCGGCCAGACGCAAGGCGGAGAACGGCGATTGCTCGGCAGGTTTGAGGATCACCGAGTTGCCCGCCGCCAGCGCCGGTGCAAGTTTCCACGCGGCCATGTCCAGCGGGAAATTCCAAGGCACTACCGCAGCGACCACGCCCAGCGCCTCGCGGGTGATGGTCGCCAGCACGTTCGACGCACTGGGAGCGACCTGATCGTAGAGTTTGTCGAGGCTTTCGGCGTACCAGCGGAACACCCCGGCGGCGCCCGGCACGTCGATGTTGTAAGCGTCCGTCACCGGTTTGCCCATGTTCAGCGAATCGAGCAGGGCCAGCTCTTCGCGATGGGCCAGAATCAGATCCGCCAGCCGCAGCAGCACCTGCTTGCGCTCGGTCGGTGAACGCCCGGCCCACGTGCCAGCTTCGAACACCTGTCGCGCATTCTGCACCGCCGAGTCGACATCCTTTTCACCGCACGCGGCGACGTCTGCCAGAAACTGGCCGGTGGCCGGGTTGATCGCGGCAAAGGTCTGCCCCGATTGCGCCGCACGCAGTTTGCCGTCGATCACGGCCTGGTACGGATAGCTCAACGCAGCGGCCTTGCGCTGCCAGTCTGCAAGCTCGAACACGGTGGTTGCTCCTTGGACTTTTGTTCTTTTGTAAACAGTGCGGGATCGATAGTCGCTCAGGCCCGCGCGCGCTAAAACCAGTAAAAATGTCTTCGCAGACAATAAAAAAGGTAACCAGCCGACAGCCCCTTCGCGCGCGTATGGGGCTATTGTTCAGGGACAAAAAAAACCGCTGACAGAACGGAGGCCGGCGGCTTACAAATTGCTTGGATGTGAAATCCGTTCGCTTTGAGGTTCACCGTGGCCGCTTACAACCTGCGTCAGTTGAAATACTTCATCACTACCGTCGAATGCGGCAGCGTCGCCGAAGCGTCGCGCAAGCTGTACATCGCGCAACCGGCGATTTCCACGGCAATCAAGGGGCTGGAAGACAGCTTCGGCGTGCAACTGCTGATCCGCCATCACGCTCAGGGCGTGTCTCTGACACCGAGCGGCGCGCGTTTTTTCCGCAAGGCCCAGGAACTGCTGCGCATGGCCAAGGAGTTCGAACAGAACGCCCTCGCCGACAACGATGTGGTGGCCGGGCAGATCGATATCGGCTGTTTTGAAACGGTGGCGCCGCTGTATTTGCCGCAACTGATTGCCGGCTTCTCGGCGCTCTATCCGGGGGTGAAAATCCGCATCCGCGACGGCGAACAACAGGAACTGGTCCAGGGCCTGACCTCGGGCACCTTCGACCTGGCAATCCTGTACAAGCACGACCTCGACGCCACCATCGAAACCGAGCCCTTGATGCCGGCCCAGCGGCCTTACGCGCTGCTCCCGGCAGATCACCGCTTCGCCCAGCTCAAGCAGGTTTCGCTGCGGGACTTGTGCCTGGAACCGATGATCCTGCTCGACGTACAACCGAGCCGCACCTACTTCGTCAGCCTGTTCGAAGAACTAGGCCTGTCGCCACGCATCGAGTTCAGTTCGCCCTCGATCGAAATGGTGCGCGGCATGGTCGGCCAGGGCTTCGGCTTCTCGATCCTGGTCACCCGCCCGCATTCGGAATGCACCTACGACGGCAAGAAAGTCGTGTGCGTGGACATCGTCGAAGACGTCACCGGTTCAGGCCTCGTGGCGGCGTGGCTCAAGCGCGGACAACTGACCAAACCGGCGCAGTTGTTTGCCGATTATTGTCGGGAACAGCTGACGGCGAAGGCTGGTCGCTGACCCTCACGTACCGCGCGGTTTGGCTCGTGCAGTGGCTTCGGCCACCAATGGGTCATCCGGCCAATAGTGTTTTGGATACCGCCCCTTCAGATCCTTCTTCACCTCGGCATAGGTGCTGCGCCAGAAGTTGGCCAGATCCTGCGTCACCTGAACCGGGCGCCGAGCCGGGGATAGCAGGTGCAGTTTGACCACCTGCCGACCGCCGGCAATGCGCGGTGTGTCGGCGAGGCCGAACAACTCCTGCAAGCGCACGGCGAGAATCGGTGGTTGTTCGCTGTAGTCGAGGCGAATCGACGAACCCGACGGCACACTCAGGTGATGCGGTGCCTGTTCGTCGAGTTGTTGCGGCAGTGGCCATGGCAGCAGATTACGCACGATGCTCGACAGGTCGAGGTTGGCGAAATGGCTGAGGCGCGAGACTTTGCCCAGATAAGGCATCAGCCAGTCTTCGAGGGTTTTCAGCAGCGTCGCGTCGCTGACATCCGGCCATTGACTGTCGCCCCTGGCGTCCAGATCGAGCTGGCGCAACAGCGCGACTCGCGCCTGCCATTGGCGCAGTTCCGGGGTCCACGGCAGCAGTTCCAGCCCCTTGCGCCGCACCAGATTGACCAGCGCCTGGCTGCGGGCGTTTTCGTCGAGACCGGTCAGTGGTTCGCGGCTGAGGATCAGTTCGCCAACCTTGCGCTGACGCTCGGCGCGCAACACGCCTTCGCGTTCGTCCCAGTCCAGTTGATCGACGGTGTGCACCTGTTCGGCCAGCACCGAATCGAACAGCGTCGGATCGAAATCCGCCGCCAGATAAATCCGTTCTTCACGTTGACCTTGGCGGCTGCCGAGGTCGGCGATGACGATCCACGGCTCCTTCATAAGGCTGTCGGCTTCGGCGAACAACGCCGCGCGGCCGTTGGCCAGACGATATTCGGCACCTCCGGCACGCCGCTGCTGGGCGACGCGATCCGGGTAGGCCAGTGCCAGCAAGGCGCCGAGCCAGCGTGGATGATCGGGATCGCTGACCGGTTCGCTCGGTTGCCCGCGCAGGTAGCCGCGATATTGCCGCGCCAGTTGCCGGGCGCGCTGCACGCCGCCCTGGGCACCGCGCGCCGCACGTTCTTCGCCGGACAGCAGCGCCAGACGACTGTGCAGATCCGCTCCGGCGCCGCGCAAAATGTCGCGCTCACCGAGCAACGCGGCAACGTCGCACGCCATGTCCGCCAGCCCCAGCGCCTGACCGCGCAATAGCAAATGGGCGATGCGCGGATGGGCCGGCAATTCAGCCATGGCCTGACCATGACGGTTGAGACTTTCACCGTCCAGCGCACCGAGGCGCTGCAACAAATCCTGAGCCTGTGCATACGCGGCGGCTGGCGGTACGTCGAGCCAGATCAGATCACTCGGCGCCACGCCCCAGCGTCCGAGTTGCAAGGCCAGCCCGGCCAGATCCGCCGAGAGGATTTCCGCACTGCCATAAGCCGCCAGTTGTTCGTGCTGATCCTGCGACCACAGGCGATAACACACGCCCGGCTCCAGACGCCCGGCCCGGCCCGCGCGCTGGGTGGCACTGGCTTTGGAGATACGTTGAGTGTCGAGGCGAGTCATGCCGCTGCCCGGATCGAAACGCGGCACCCGCGCCAGCCCGGCGTCGATCACCACGCGCACGCCGTTGATGGTCAGGCTGGTCTCGGCGATGTTGGTGGCCAGCACCACTTTGCGCTGGCCTGCGGGCGCCGGGTCGATGGCAGCGCGTTGCGCATTCAGGTCGAGTTCGCCGTGCAACGGACAGAGCAGGATGTCGCTGCCTTCACCGATGGCGTCCGACAGTTGCTGATGAACACGCCGGATTTCCGCCTGCCCCGGCAGGAACACCAACAGGCTGCCGGTTTCATCGTGCAGGGCTTCGAGTACCGTTTGCGTGACGCGTTGATCGATGTATTCGCCGGGCTGGAACGGCCGGCCCCAGCGCATCGTCACCGGGAACATCCGGCCTTCGCTGCGCAGGATCGGCGCGTCGTCGAGCAAGCCGGCCAGACGTTCGCCCTCAAGGGTGGCGGACATCAGCAAAATCTTCAGCGGCTGTTCAGCTCGAAACAGCTCGCGACCGTTCAGACTGAGGGCCAACGCCAGATCGGCGTCGAGGCTGCGCTCGTGGAATTCGTCGAAGATCAGCAGACCCACGCCTTCCAGCGCCGGGTCGTCCTGCAAGCGCCGGGTGAGGATGCCTTCGGTGACCACTTCGATGCGCGTGGCGGGACCGACCTTGCTGTCGAGGCGGATGCGATAACCGACGGTTTCACCGACCTTCTCGCCCAGCTCGCTGGCCAGCCGTTCCGCCGCTGCGCGGGCGGCCAGCCGACGCGGTTCGAGCATCAGAATGGTCTGCCCGTTCAGCCACGCTTCATTGAGCAGGGCCAAAGGCACGCGGGTGGTTTTACCGGCGCCGGGCGGTGCTTCGAGCACGGCTTCATGGCGTGTCGCGAGGGCTTCACGCAGGGCGGGTAAAACATCGTCGATTGGCAAAAAATTCATGCTGGCTCCAAAACAGAGGGCCGAGTATAACGGCGAACTGCCAGGCGTTCGTCAGGGTCTTAACTTCACACGACGACGCTTCGTCAACAGATGACTCAGGAGATTCCCATGCGCTTACCTTTTCGCCTGATCGGCGGTGTACTGGTTGCCACCCTGCTCACTCAGATCACCGCGTGCGGTTCGATTTTCTATCCCGACCGGCGCGGCCAGATCGACGGCAAGATCGACCCGGCGATTGCCGTGCTCGATGCCGTGGGCCTGTTGTTCTATATCCTTCCCGGCGTGATCGCGTTTGCCGTGGACTTCACCACCGGCGCGATCTATTTCGAACCGGGCCGCACGGCGCAAGTCGATCCGGCCAAGCTCAAACAAGCCATCGGCCCGGACGGTCAAGTCGATAACCTCAAGTTGCAGGCTATTCTCGAAACAGAACTGGGCCGCAACCTGCCGCTGGATGACCCGCGCCTGATCCGGCACAAGGGCAGCACCCAGCAACTGGCGATGTTTGGCCTGCAACCTGCCGCATAAGGAATAGACGTACCCATGACCTCCAGCCCCGAACACGCCCGCCTGCTGCGGCTGGCGACCCGCGCCTCGGTGGCGGTGGCCTGTACGCTGATCATCGCCAAAGCCATCGCCTGGTGGCTGAGCGGTTCGGTGAGCATGCTCGCCGGCCTCACCGACTCGGCCCTCGATGGCGTCACCTCGTTGCTCAACCTGCTGGCGGTGCACTACGCGTTGCGCCCGGCGGATGACGATCACCGTTATGGTCACGGCAAGGCCGAATCCCTGGCGGGCATGGCGCAGGCGCTGTTCATTGGCGGCAGTGCGCTGCTGATTGCGTTTCAGGCTTATGAGCGCATCCAGCAACCGGAACCGCTCGGCGCGCCCTGGATAAGCATCGGCGTGATCGTGTTTTCGCTGCTGCTGACAGCGGCGCTGTTGATGTTGCAGCACCGGGTGATCAAACAGACCGGCTCCAATGCCGTGCGCGCGGACTCGCTGCATTACCGTTCGGACATGCTGCTCAACGGCAGCATCCTGATCGCCCTGATCCTGGCGGGTCTGGGCTTTCATCAACTGGATGCCTGGTTCGGTCTGGGGATTGCCGTGTACATCCTGTGGAGCGCAATCCAGATCGCCCGAGAGAGTTTTTCGGTGCTGATGGATGAAGAGCTGCCGGTGAATGTCAGTCAGCACATGCTCGAGCTGGCGTGCGGTGTGCCGGGCGTTTTGGGCGCACATGATCTGCGCACACGGATTTCCGGCAACCACTGGTTCGTCCAGTTGCACCTGGAATTGCCGGGGGAGCTGACGCTGTCAGTCGCTCACGGCATCAGCGATCAGGCCGCCGATGCGATTCACAAAGCCTACCCGCGGGCCGAAGTGCTGGTGCACGCCGACCCGCAGGAAGTGGTCAAGGCCGCCCAGGCTCAGTAGTTGACCTGATAACCACGACTGCTCAGGCAATTGCCCTGGGCCTGGCGGTAGGCCTGCACCACTTCGGGCGCCGGTTGATAAGTCGCGGTGCGCGGGTTGAAGCCGCTCTGCTGCACCGCGTATTGATAACACTCGTAGCCATCGCGCTGAACCTGCTCCGGTGACTGGCCGTTGGCCGGATACGCCTCCACGTCATAACCATTGCCGGTCGGCTGCGGTGGCTGCTGTACCGGCGGCTCGACCACCACGTAATCCTGGGTCGCTTCCTGATAGGCATAGTACGAGCCGGCAGCGAGGAACAGCAGCGAACCGCCGATCCATACCTCACGGGCGTAATCCGGCAGGTACTGAATGCGAATCCCGCGCGGCGGCTGAACCACGATGTAGCGCGGACCTTGCGGGCGATACCAGTAGCCGCCGGAGTAGAAATAGTCCTGGCCGCGATACGGCACGCGGTATTCACGATCCGGGAAACGGTCGATCACATGGCCCGGCCGGTATTGCGGGCCCGGCCCCCAGCCATTGCCATGCCCGTCGGGGCGACCCGGCCAGCGATTGTCATTGGGGCGGCCGGTCTGCCAGTTCTGGTGATAGCCGTTCTGCGGGCGCTCGTCGCGGTAGTAGCCCTGACGGGGTTCCTGGGTCTGGCGCACGGTGTCGGGACGCGGCTGAATCGGCAGGTCATTGGCCGGCAGTTGCGGCGGCGGTGGCGGCTGGCGTACCGGGTTGGGATTGTAGGCCGGACGTGGCTGATTCTGCCACTGGCCATTGTTCGGTTGGCCGTGGTTCTGCTGGCCGTTGTGCTCGAACTGGCGGCTGTTGTCGCTACGAATAATGTCGTTGTTCTGCCGCTGCGGATTGTTCTGACCGTGCGGCTGATTGCCGCCGCCATGTCCCTGATAATTGCCCTGATGCTCCGGCCCGCGTCCGCCGCCGTCGGGGCCGCGATTCTGCGGCTCATCCGCCAGCGCTTGCGCACCGACACTCACACACAGCAAACCAACACTGGCCAGACGCCAGATGCGCGACTTCATGAAATTCCTCACTGCGGGCCAGAGCCTGTAATAGAAGGTCTTGTAGCTAAGACCGGGGACGAGCACACCGGGTTCTGCTACAGGTTATCAGTCACGTCATTTATTTATTGAGCGAGATGGGCCAAATCGCGGGCAAGAAAAAAGGGAGACCCGTCGGCCTCCCTTTCAGAGAACTTCGTCCTGGCTCGACGCTTTTGACGTCGGCTCACCTCACGCCGTCTTCTGGACAGTGTGCAGCTCGGGGGCCGGCACAACCCCGGTGGGGGTCGCGGCCGCGGCGGGCCGGATTGGGCGGGCCGCAGTGGACTGTGTTACCGAGCAGTGATTCTGGTGATAAGGATAGGCGCGGAGCCGCGACAGATGATTGCGAAGATTGCTCAAATAAACACCACTTGCGCAATTTTTAACCCTGGATAGATAATCCGCCGCAATAGTTAAGACAAAGGACCGTTTGATGAGCAAACTCGACCGTTACGACCTCAGTATTTTGGCGGAATTGCAGCGCGACGCCCGCATCTCCAACCAGGAACTGGCCGAGCGCATCGGTCTGTCGCCCTCCCCGTGCTCGCGCCGGGTCAAGCAACTGGAGGACGACGGCTACATCTCCCGTCAGGTCGCTCTGCTCGATCGCAAGATGCTCGGCTTGAGCCTGACCGCCTACGTGCTGATCGGCATGGACCGGCACACGCCGGAGCGTTTCGAGAACTTCGAAGCGGCGATCCGCACCTTGCCGCAAGTGCTGGAATGCAGCCTGGTGACTGGCGTGGATGCCGACTATCAGCTGAAAGTGGTGGTGCCGGACATGGATCACTATCAGAAACTGCTGCTGGGGCACCTGACACGGATCGAAGGCGTGACCAGTGTTCGGTCGAGTTTTGTGCTGAATCAGGTGCTCAACAGTACCGAATTGCCGCTGACTCATCTGCGCAGCTGAAATCGACGAATGACTGCGGCACACCGACGCAGGTCAATGCTGCGTCGTTCGCCGCTGACGTATACTCCCGGCCGCCCTTTTAGCCGCATGCGTGCCGGAGATGCCCGATGGATCCAGCAGTATTTGAAGAGTGGATGATGACCGGACTGGTCAGCATCCTGATCATTTTCATGGGTTTCATCGTCTGGGATCTGGCGAAGAAGTCCAAGGCCGGGCGTTTCGGCTCGTTCATTCTGTTCTTCGTGCTGGGCCTGGGCGTGGCCGCGTTCATCATCAAGAGCGTGGTGATCGGCCTGATCGAATCCGGCGCCTTATAAGCGCGCCGGCACTTCTTTCCATTGGCCCTGATCGAGCCCTTCGATCGTCCAGTCACCAATCCTGACCCGCACCAGCCGCAACGTCGGCAACCCGACCGCCGCCGTCATCCGCCGCACCTGGCGGTTGCGCCCTTCGCGAATCACCAGTTCCAGCCACGTTGTGGGGATGGTCGCGCGAAAGCGTACCGGTGGGTTGCGCGGCCACAGCTCAGGCTCATCCAGTTGCCGCGCTTCGGCGGGCAAGGTCATGCCGTCATTCAATTCGACGCCGTCACGCAGGCGCTGCAACTGCTCGGCCGTCGGCACGCCTTCGACTTGCACCCAATAGGTTTTCGCCAGTTTGTGCCTGGGGTCGGCGATCCGCGCCTGCAACTGGCCGTCGTTGGTCAACAGCAGCAAACCTTCGCTGTCACGATCCAGCCGTCCTGCCGGGTAAATGCCCGGAATATCGATGTAATCCTTGAGCGTCGCCCGCCCATCTGCGTCGCTGAATTGCGTCAGCACATCGAACGGTTTGTTGAACAGGATCAGCTTCGGCTCGGCGGGCGGTGCCTTGGCCACACGGCGCGGGGCTGAATAGGACGGCTTCGCGCCGGGACGGCGGGAAGGTGGACGCGGGGGACGGGACATAAGTGAGAAGACATTTAGCGATCAGGGCTGACAATGCTAGTGCCCCGACCGCCAAATGACCACGACAAACCGTTAGCGGAACGGCGGCTCGTCGAAGCTGCGCAGTTTGCGCGAGTGCAGCGAGTTGAGTTCGGTGCGTAGCAGGTCCACCGCTTCGATGCCGATCTTCAAGTGCTGGCTGACCGCACGCTCGTAGAACGCGTTGGCCGAACCCGGCAGCTTGATTTCACTGTGCAGCGGTTTGTCCGAAACGCACAGCAACGTGCCGTACGGCACCCGCAGACGATAACCCTGGGCGGCAATGGTGCCGCTTTCCATGTCCACCGCCACGGCGCGGGACAGGTTGATCAGCGGTCGCTCCTGTGCCCAGCGCAATTCCCAGTTACGGTCGTCGTAGGTCAGCACGGTGCCGGTGCGCAGACGCTTTTTCAGCTCCTCGCCTTTTTCGCCGGTGATGTTGGCCGCCGCTTGCTGCAACGCCAGCTGCACCTCGGCCAGGGCCGGGATCGGAATGTTCGGCGGCACCACCCGGTCGAGAATCCCGTCGCGACGCATGTAGGCGTGAGCCAGCACATAGTCGCCGATGGTCTGCGACTGACGCAGGCCGCCGCAATGCCCGATCATCAGCCAGCAATGCGGGCGCAGCACGGCCAGATGGTCGGTGATGTTCTTGGCGTTGGACGGACCGACGCCGATGTTGACCAGGGTCACGCCGTGGCCATCGCTGGCGATCAGGTGATAGGCCGGCATCTGGTAGCGGTGCCAGACCACACCGGCGGCAATGGCCGAGGCTTCGCCATGATCCATGCCTTTTTCGATGATCACGTTGCCCGGCAACACCATGCGTACAAAACGCGGGTCACGGCGCAGTTGCTCCAGACCGTGGACGATGAACTGGTCGACATAACGGTGGTAGTTGGTCAGCAGGATCCACGGCTGCACATGGCGCCAGTCGCTGCCGGTGTAGTGCACCAGACGACGCAGCGAGAAGTCGACGCGGGCCGCATCGAACAGCGCCAATGGCAACGGATCGGTGTTTTCCCAGTCGTAGAGCCCGTCGGCGATGCCATCGGTGGCGGCAGACAGGTCGGTACTCGGGAACACTCGCGCCAGCACGGCAGCGGTGACACCGGAGCCGGCCAGCTCATCGCCCTGCTCGACCACGTACGGATAGGGAATGTTCTGCTCGCTGACCCCGACTTCCACCGTCACGGTGAAGTCGTGCATCAGCGGCGTGAGCTGTTCCAGAAGGTATTTGCGAAACGCCGCCGGGTGGGTGACGGTCACGCTGTAGGTGCCCGGCAACTGCACCTTGGCGTAGGCGCGGGTGGTCTGCGGGACTTCGCCCTGGCAGTGGTAGGTCAGACGCAGTTCGGGATAACGGAACAGGGCACGTTGCTCGGCGTCGGGCTCGACGCGATCCTTGAGGTAACGCTTGAGGGCCGAGTTCAGCGCCGTGGTGGCCCGCTCATGCAGCTCGGCGAGACGATCCACGGCCTGTTCGGCGGTTTGAACGACAATAAACGCTTCGGTCACGATCAGCTTCCTGTGTTCTGACTTGCAGAGCTTCATCTTGCCTGCATCGTGGCGTCACGGAAACAGTGGCGTTGTGGCAATTCATCAATCTGACAGGTACAGGCGGGCCTGTGGGAGCGGGCTTGCCCGCGAAGGCGTCAGCACAGCCAGCATTAATGTTGAATGTACCGGTTCCTTCGCGAGCAAGCCCGCTCCCACAGGGTGTTTCAGAAACCTTGCGGCGTCGAGCGGGCAACAATGGCTTCGACATCCAGCCCACGGGGCAACGCGCCGTAGACCCGCCCGCCTCCGCTCAGACGACTGGCAATGAACGCATCGCTGACCGCCGAATTCCCGGCCTCCAGCAGCAACTTCGCTTGCAGCCCGAGGGCAATGTCTTCGGTCAGTTGCCGCGCGCGGTACTGAATGTCGCTGGTGTCCTTGAACTGCGCCTGCAATTGCTGAATGTGCGCAGCCAGTCGCTTGTCGCCATGGCCGTCGCCCAACTCGCTGAACAACACATCAAGCACGCCCGGCTCTTTCGACAACGCCCGCAGCACATCGAGGCATTGCACGTTGCCAGAGCCTTCCCACGTCGAGTTCACCGGTGCCTCGCGGTACAGCCGCGGCAGGATGCTCTCCTCGACATACCCGGCGCCCCCCATGCATTCGGCGGCTTCGTTGATCATTCCCGGCGCACGTTTGCAGATCCAGTATTTGCCCACCGCCGTCACCAGCCGGGCGAACTGCGCTTCATGGCGATCATTCAGATGATCCAGCGCCTTGCCCATGCGCAGGCTCAACGCCAGCGCGGCTTCGCTTTCCAGCGCCAGATCGGCCAGCACGTTCTGCATCAGCGGTTGCTCGCTGAGCAGCTTGCCGCCGACTTTGCGGTGGGCGCAGTGATGGCTGGCCTGGGTCAGCGCCTGCCGCATCAGCGAGCTGGAGCCGACCATGCAGTCAAAACGGGTCATCGCCACCATCTCGATGATCGTCGGCACGCCGCGCCCTTCCTCACCGACCATCCACGCCAGTGCGCCTCGGAATTCCACTTCGCTGGAGGCGTTGGACTGGTTGCCGAGCTTGTTTTTCAGGCGCTGGATATAGAACTGATTGCGCGTGTCATCCGGGCGATGGCGCGGCAGCAGGAAGCAGGTCAGGCCCTTGTCGGTCTGCGCCAGCGTGAGGAATGCATCGCACATCGGCGCCGAACAGAACCACTTGTGGCCCACCAGTTCATAAGCCTGACCGGGGCCGCTGGCGCCAACTGGATAAGCCTTGGTGGTGTTGGCCCGCACATCGGTGCCACCCTGTTTCTCGGTCATCGCCATGCCGATGGTGACACCGGCCTTATGGGCCATGCCGACATTGCGCGGATCGTATTCGGTGGCGAGGATTTTCGGCAGCCATTGCTCGGCCAGATTCGGTTGTAAACGCATCGCCGGCACGCTGGCGAAAGTCATGGTCAACGGACAGCCACTGCCGGCTTCGGCCTGGCTGTGCAGGTAGGTCATGGAAGCGCGGGCAACATGGGCACCGTCCTGTGGATGAGCCCAGGGCAACGACGTCAGGCCATGTTCGATGGCGGTGCGCATCAGCTCGTGATACGCCGGATGAAATTCCACCAGATCGATGCGATGACCGTAGCGGTCATGGCTGGCGAACACCGGTTTGTTCTGATTGGCGAGGAACCCGGCCTCCATCAGCGGCCCGCCGGCCAGCGCGCCGTAGGCGTCGATCCGCGACTCGGCCCAGCCGGCGCCGAACCGCCGCGACCACTCCTGCAACGGCAGGTCGATGCGGTACAGGTTGGTGCCGTCCAGCGACGGTGGCTGGTTGGTGACTTCGTGGGTTTCGGCGAACTGATGCAGGTTCATGACGGGGCTCCTTGATCGGCCAGAGCTTCAGTTAAGCACCGCCCCCGAATCGATCAAAGTGTCATATCGGCCTAAATGCCGGCGCTTTCACCCTATCAGCAACTCAATACCCGTCGCTGCATTGCGACCTGCAGATCCTCGAATTTCACCGGTTTGTTCAGATAATCGATCGTGCCACCCGACGCGCAATGCTCTCGATCCGCCCCCAGCGCGATCATGAACACCGGCAGATGGGCGCATCCCGGCAGGTCACGAATCTGGCAGCACAGCGATGCTCCGTCGAGCGGCGGTAGCTGGCAATCGATCAACACTGCATCGAAGCGCTCGCGCTGCAAACAGTCTAGTGCCGCCACGCCGTGGTCGGCAGTGCGCACCCGGAAACCGAGCTTGAGCAACATGCCGCGCATCACCAATTGGTTGACACTGTTGTCGTCCACCAGCAGCACGGTGCAATCCTGCGGCGCGCGCTCGGTGTCACGACTGAACGCAGGCACGGCTTCCACTTCCGGCAACTCAAACTCGACATCCAGCTGAAAACGGCTGCCGCGCCCCGGTTCGGAGCGGTGTGTGAGCTTGCCACCGAGCAGTTCCACCAATTGACGGCAAATCGCCAGACCGACGCCCAGCCCGCCGTATTCGCGGGTCATCGAACCATCGAGCTGGAAGAATCGCTGATACAGCGTGGCCTCGCCCAGATCGGTAAAACCGATACCGGTGTCGATCACCGCGAAGGACAGCGCCAGGCGATTGTCCGTCGACGGTTTGCCGGTGACCCGCAAGGCCAGCCCGCCGACGCGGGTGAACTTGATCGCGTTGTCCAGCAGGCACTCCAGGCATTGCGCGAGTTTGGCACTGTCGCCGTGCAGGCGGTCCGGCAGTGTCGGCAGCACGTCGACCTTGAAGTCCAGCGATTTGCTCGCCGCGTTGCCATCGAACTGAATCCGCAACGCCTCGACCACCCCGCGCAGGCTGAAACTGCCCGGCGTCGCCTTGAGCTTGCCGGCCTGCAATTCGGTCAGGGTGAGGATGCCGTTGACCATGCGCATCATGTCCCGCGCGGAACCGGCGGCAGTCTGCTGGTATTGCTCCAGTTCCGGATCGAGCTCGACGGTCTGCATCAGCTCCAGCGAACCGATCACCCCGTTCATCGGTGTGCGCAGTTCGTGGGTCAGGGTCGCGAGAAATTCGTCCTTGAGCTTGTTGCTGTGGGCCAGTTGCTGGTTCAGCACTTCGAGCTTCTGGCCGGCGTCGAACAGGGTCTGCGCCTGTTGTTCGCGCATCGCGTTGATGCGGTCGGCCAGGGCCAGCGACAGCAGCGCCACTTCAATGGCCGAACCGATCTGACTGGCGTACATGGTCAGGAACACATTCGGCAGCAGGCCCAGGACCATCATGGTGTTGACGATGCCGCCGATCAGGAACGCCGACCAGGCAATGATGAAATAACGCGCCACCCGCAGGCCGCGCCACCAGGCGAGGATCCCGGCGGCGAAGATCACCACGGTAAAGGTCAGGGCCAGGGTCGTCGCCAGACGCAGGGCCAGGCCATAACTGGTCATCAACGACAGACCGATCACTACGGCACCGAACGCGATCAGGGCGATCAGCAGGCGATCGAGCCAGCGGCTGTGGTTCTTCGTCTGCAGGAAACTGCGGGCGAACTGGCTGCCGAACAGCCCCGCGCAACCAATGAAGAACGGCGTGGCGGCGTTGGCCCACCAAGGGTTGTCCGGCCAGAAATACTCGACCGCCGCACCGTTGACCGACAGCTGATAGAGGCCGAACGAGGCGATATAGAAGATGTAATAGAGGTAACTGGTGTCGCGCACGCTGAGATAGATGAACAGGTTGTAGACCAGCATCCCCAGCAGCACGCCATAAATGATCCCCAACACGTACAGGCGCACTGGCTGATCTTCGAGGTACGCGGTGCTCGACCACAATGTCACCGGCGCCTGGATCGAGCCTTCGCTGGACAACCGCAGATAAACGGTGCGTTGCTGATCCGGCTTGAATGCCAGGTCGAACAGGTAATTGTTCTGGCGGATCTCGCGACTGGCGAACGGCAAGGCGTCGCCGGTCTGCCGCACCAGACGATAGTCACCGGCCGCATCGGGCAAATACAGATCAAGATGATCGAGCGGCGGATACGCCAGCTCCAGCAACCAGCTGCGCTGCGCCGACGCATTGGTCGGGCGGTAATGCAGGTCGATCTTCAGCCAGAACGCCGAGCGCGAATAACCGGCATTGAGCGTGGCTTTGTCATGGGGTTTGAAGTTTCCGGCGGCGGCTTGCGCGCGGACGTCGGCAATGCTCGCCTGACCGCTCGGGTCTTCGAACACTTGCAGGGATCGACCCAGCGGGAGGCTCTGGGTGAACTCATCGAACTCGACGGCGCTTGCCAGGAGGGGCAAGCAGAACAGCAACATCAACAAATAGCGCATTGAAGCCCCAGCGTGGCTTGTCCGGTTGTGTCAGGAAGCCCCCCATTCCCTTTGAGATGACGTAAAACCGGTATTACCTGTTATTGGTTTGGATCCACTCTAGCATAGCCGTTGATGGCCATTGAGCACCATGGAAATTTTTCCTACAAAGGCTCTAGAACGGGCGTTCCAGAGCAGAGCGCCGGGCTAGAGCTGTTTGCTCGGTCAGATTGCGCCAAACGTTACCGATCCCGCTACCCGCGTTATCGGCCGGGCGCTGCGCCACAACACCCGAAAAACAGGTTTGGTGGTAAGCTCGCGCACCATGAATATCTACAGCTCACGCCCCGTTGTCCTCTGTCTCTCCGGCCACGACCCCAGTGGTGGCGCCGGCTTGCAGGCAGATATCGAAGCCCTGCTCGCTCAGGGTTGCCATGCGGCTCCGGCCGTCACCGCCCTGACCGTGCAAGACACCGTCAACGTCACTGACTTTCGCGTCCTCGACCGTGAGTGGGTACTGGCCCAGGCCAATGCCGTGCTCAACGATTCCGAAGTCGCGGCAGTGAAACTGGGCATGCTCGGTTCCCTGGAAATGGTCGACACCGTCGTCGAACTGCTCCAGGCGCACCCGCACTTGCCGGTGGTCTGCGACCCGGTGCTGCGCGCCGGCGGCGGTGGACGCCTGGGCAAGGACGAAGTCGGCTACGCCATGCGCGAACGCCTGCTGCCGCTGTCGATCATCGCCACCCCCAACCTTCCCGAAGCCCGGATCCTCGCCGAACTGCCAGAAGGCACCGCGGACGAGTGCGCTGAAAAACTGTTGCCGTACATCAAGAACCTGCTGATCACCGGCGGTCACGGCGACGAAACCGAAATCCACAATCGCCTGTACAGCCGCGACGGCCTGCGCGAAACCTTCAAGTGCCAGCGTCTGCCGGGCAGCTATCACGGCTCCGGCTGCACCTTGGCCAGCACCCTCGCCGGCCGACTGGCTCAGGGCGAAAACCTTGCCAGCGCCGTGCGTACTGCGCTGGATTACACCTGGCGCACCCTGCGCGATGCCGAACAGCTGGGCAAAGGCCAGTTCGTGCCGCGTCGCCTGCCGCTGGATTTCTGTTCCTGATGTTTCGAGCCTGAGGTCTGCGCGATGAAACTACGTGGCCTGTATGCCATCACCGACAGCCAGTTGCTGGCCGGCAAGTTTCTGTCCTACGTGGAGGCGGCGCTGGAAGGCGGCGTCACCCTGCTGCAATACCGCGACAAAAGCAGCGACGAGGCCCGCCGCCTGCGTGAGGCCGAAGCCCTGCGCGATCTGTGCGAACGCTACAAGACGCAACTGATTATCAACGATGACGCCGAACTGGCCGCACGCCTGAACGTCGGCGTGCACCTGGGCCAGACCGACGGCCCGTTGTCGCCGACCCGCGCCCTGCTCGGTTCCAGGGCCATCATCGGTTCGACCTGCCACGCGCAACTTGAACTCGCCGAACAAGCCGCCAAAGAGGGTGCGAGTTACGTCGCCTTCGGTCGCTTCTTCAATTCCAGTACCAAACCCGGTGCACCGAGTTGCAGCCTCGATCTGCTCGACGAGGCCAAACGCACCCTGCACCTGCCGATCTGCGCGATCGGCGGCATCACCCTCGACAACGCTGCGCCGCTGGTGGCCCACGGCGTCGATCTGCTGGCCGTGGTCCATGGCCTGTTCGGCGCCGACAGCACCGCCGAAGTGACCCGCCGCGCCCGCGCCTTCAATGAATTATTAAAAGTCTGAGAGCCCGATCATGTCTCGTTCCGAAACCCTGTTTGCCAACGCCCAGAAACACATTCCCGGTGGCGTGAACTCGCCGGTGCGCGCGTTCAAGAGCGTTGGTGGCACGCCGCTGTTCTTCAAGCACGCCGAAGGCGCCTACGTCACTGACGAAGACAACAAGCGTTATGTGGATTACGTGGGTTCCTGGGGCCCGATGATCCTTGGCCACAGCCACCCGGACGTACTGGACGCGGTGCGCAACCAGTTGCAGCACGGCCTGTCCTACGGCGCGCCGACCGCGATGGAAACCGAGATGGCCGATCTGGTCTGCTCGCTGGTGCCATCGATGGAGATGGTGCGCATGGTCAGCTCCGGCACCGAAGCGACCATGAGCGCGATCCGTCTGGCCCGTGGTTTCACCGGCCGCGACAGCATCATCAAGTTCGAAGGCTGCTACCACGGTCACTCCGACAGCCTGCTGGTCAAGGCCGGTTCCGGCGCACTGACCCAAGGCGTACCGAGCTCGGCCGGCGTGCCGGCAGCATTCGCCAAACACACTTTGACCCTGCCGTTCAACGACATCGACGCGGTTGAAAAAATGCTCGCTGAAGTCGGTCAGGACGTCGCGTGCATCATCGTCGAGCCAGTGGCCGGCAACATGAACTGCGTACCGCCGGCGCCGGGTTTCCTCGAAGGCCTGCGCAACCTGTGCGACAAGCACGGCGTGGTGCTGATTTTCGACGAAGTGATGACCGGTTTCCGCGTCGCCCTCGGCGGTGCCCAGGCTTACTACGGCGTGACCCCGGATCTGACCACCTTCGGCAAGATCATCGGTGGCGGCATGCCGGTCGGCTGCTTCGGGGGCAAGCGCTCGATCATGGAGCGCATCGCACCGCTGGGCCCGGTCTATCAGGCGGGCACCTTGTCCGGTAACCCGCTGGCGATGGCTGCCGGCCTGACCACCCTGCGCCTGATCAGCCGTCCGGGTTTCCACGCCGAGCTGACCGACTACACCACGCGCCTGCTCGACGGCCTGCAACAGCGCGCCGATGCCGCCGGCATTCCGTTCGTGACCACCCAGGCGGGCGGCATGTTCGGTCTGTACTTCAGTGGTGCCGACGACATTGTTACTTTTGAAGACGTGATGGCCAGCGATGCAGCGCTGTTCGGCCGCTTCTTCCACTTGATGCTGGAAGGTGGCGTGTACCTGGCGCCGAGCGCCTTCGAAGCCGGCTTCACCTCGATCGCCCATGGCGAGGCTGAGCTGAAAATCACCCTCGACGCCGCCGAACGCGCCTTCGCCAAGTTGAAGTAAAACGCTTCGCCGCTGACGTTGGCCATTGCCAGCGTCAGCGTTCTCCTACATCCGCGCGCTTTTTCCGACACTCCTGCCAAAAATCTCCCATAAAGTGGGCGATATATTTCCCGCGCAGCAGAAAATCGAGTAAAGACTTTGTAAGGATGGCCCTGCTTATTTCATAATGCGCGCTTATTGGATCCCTAGACGGGTCCGCGCGCCCTTCAGAGGTAAGTCGATTCCCATGAACCGCACCGGCCGCACCCTTGCCTTGGGCTGCCTGTTGCTCCTTCAGCCGCTGCTCGCACATGCACAAGCAGGCGGCAACTCGTTGTTGATACCGGCGATGGGTCGCTGCACCCTCAATACTCAGCCGCAAGATGTCACGCAGGCCCTCGCCGCCTGCCAAAAGGCAGCGGATGAAGGGGATGCGCAAGCGCAATACGAGTTGGGTGAGTTCTACTACGACGGCAAGAACGCGCCGCGCGACCTCAATCAAGCCCTGAGCTATTTCGAAAAGGCCTCGCTGCAAGGCCACGCCCAGGCGCAATTCAAGCTCGGCACCATGTTCTTCCGCGGCGAAGGCGTGCAGGCCAACAACATTCAGGCGTACATCGTGCTGAAGATGGCGGCGGTCAATGGCGCTGAAGACGCGCTCGACACCGCCGACGAAGTGTCCGAAAAAATGTCCCGCGAAGAACTGGAAACCGCAACCCAGGTGCTCGGGCAAATTTTCCGTAAATACCTGATGGAACTGCAGAGCGCCGACGGGCGTACGCCGTTCTCGCCCCTTCCCTGATTTCTCTATAGATTTTTCTGGCCTCTTCGCGAGCAAGTTCGCTCCCACATTGGAATGCATTCCCCTGTGGGAGCGAGCTTGCTCGCGAATGAGGCGACTCGATCTTACGGTTTACTTCTCGGGCATCGGCACCGGGAACGGCATCACGTTGCCGACGCCGCCACGGGCTTCGGTGATCTTCGGTGTCCCCAGCCGCTCCACTTCATCGATGCGCACGATCGAATGCATCGGCACAAAGCTGCGCACCACGCCTTCGAACTGCGCCTTGAGCTTTTCTTCGCTCGGGTCGACGACCACTTGCGTGCGCTCGCCAAAGACGAACTCTTCCACTTCCAGGAAACCCCACAGATCACTTTGATAGATCTGCTTGGCGTACATTTCGAACACCTGGCCCTGGTTGAGGAAAATCACCTTGTAGATTGGAGCTTCGCGTTTGGTCATGGCGGGCGGACAACATCGGGGTAAAAATGAGGGCGCGAACTATAGCATAGCCACCGGACGCACAGCGGTAGGAACCTGGGGACATGTTCCCTATAATGCGCGGTTCTTTGAACCACGTGACGACCCTATTCCATGGCCAAGAAGCTTTACATCGAAACCCACGGTTGCCAGATGAACGAGTACGACAGCTCGCGCATGGTCGATCTGCTGGGCGAACACCAGGCCCTGGAAGTCACGGCGCGCGCCGAAGATGCCGACGTGATTCTGCTCAACACCTGCTCGATCCGCGAACGTGCCCAGGACCGGGTGTATTCTCAGCTCGGCCGCTGGCGCGAACTGAAACTGGCCAACCCGGACATGGTGATTGCCGTCGGCGGTTGCGTGGCCAGCCAGGAAGGCGCGGCGATCCGTGATCGCGCCCCGTACGTCGACGTGGTTTTCGGTCCGCAGACCCTGCACCGTCTGCCGGAAATGATCGACGCCGCGCGTATCAGCAAGCTGCCGCAAGTCGACGTCTCGTTCCCGGAAATCGAAAAGTTCGACCACCTGCCCGAGCCGCGCATCGACGGCCCGAGCGCCTATGTGTCGGTGATGGAAGGCTGCAGCAAGTACTGCACGTTCTGCGTGGTGCCTTACACCCGCGGCGAAGAAGTCAGCCGGCCGTTCGACGACGTGATCGCCGAGATCATTCATTTGGCCGAAAACGGCGTGCGTGAAGTGACCCTGCTGGGCCAAAACGTCAACGGTTATCGCGGGCTGACCCACGACGGTCGCCTGGCCGACCTGGCCGAACTGATCCGCGTGGTCGCGGCAGTCGACGGTATCGACCGCATCCGCTACACCACCTCGCACCCGCTGGAATTCTCCGACAGCCTGATCCAGGCACACGCCGAAGTGCCGGAACTGGTGAAGCACCTGCACTTGCCGGTGCAGTCGGGCTCGGACCGGATCCTGGCCGCGATGAAACGCAATCACACCGCGCTTGAGTACAAATCCAAGCTGCGCAAACTGCGCGCCGCCGTGCCGGGCATCTGCATCAGCTCGGACTTCATCGTCGGCTTCCCGGGGGAAACCGAGAAAGATTTCGAACAGACCATGAAGCTGATTGCCGACGTCGGTTTCGATTTTTCCTACTCGTTCGTCTACAGCCAGCGCCCAGGCACCCCGGCCGCCGATCTGCCCGACGACACCCCGGAAGAACTGAAGAAAGAACGCCTGAACGCCTTGCAGCACCGTTTAAATCAGCAAGGCTTCGAGATCAGCCGACAAATGGTCGGTTCGGTCCAGCGGATTCTGGTGACCGACTATTCGAAGAAAGACCCCGGCGAGTTGCAAGGGCGCACCGAGAATAACCGTATCGTCAACTTCCGCTGCGATAATCCGACCCTGATCGGCCAGTTCGCCGACGTCCACATCGACGCGGCGCAACCGCACTCGCTGCGCGGCTCGCTGATCCAGTAACAGCGCAAGGAGACCGCGCCAGAGGGCTGAATCGGTGCCAGGCTTTTTAAGAGCTTTCGCACCCACGCCGCTGGCGTTATCCTTGATTTCATCCCAATTGCCCCAGGGCGGCTAAATACGACCTTGAACGCACCCATAGAACCTCATCGTTTCATCCTCGAGCCCTTTGAGGCTCGCCGCTTCGCCAATCTGTGCGGGCAGTTCGACGAGCACCTGCGGCTGATCGAACAGCGCCTGGCCATCGAGATCCGCAACCGCGGCAATCAGTTCGAGCTGATCGGCGAACCCAAGCACACCACTTCCGCGGAAAACCTGATTCGCCGCCTGTACCGTGAAACCAAGGGTTCAGAGCTGTCGCCGGATATGGTTCACCTGTTCCTCCAGGAATCGGCCGTCGAGCAACTGGACAACCCCGCCCCCGCCGAAGCCTCCGTCGCCCTGCGCACCAAGAAAGGCATGATTCGCCCACGCGGCTTGAATCAATTGCGCTACGTGAAGGAAATCCTCGGCAACGACATCAACTTCGGCATCGGCCCGGCCGGTACCGGCAAGACCTATCTTGCCGTCGCCTGCGCCGTTGATGCGCTGGAGCGCGAGCAGATCCGCCGCATCCTGCTGGTGCGTCCGGCGGTCGAAGCGGGTGAAAAACTCGGCTTCCTGCCCGGCGACCTGTCGCAGAAGATCGACCCGTACCTGCGCCCGCTCTACGACGCACTCTACGAAATGCTCGGCTTCGAATACGTGGCCAAGCTGATCGAACGTCAGGTGATCGAAGTCGCACCGCTGGCCTACATGCGCGGTCGCACGCTGAACAACAGCTTCATCATCCTCGACGAAAGTCAGAACACCACCGTCGAACAGATGAAGATGTTCCTGACCCGGATCGGTTTCGGCTCCACGGCCGTGATCACCGGCGACATTACCCAGGTCGACCTGCCACGCGGCACCAAGTCCGGACTTCATCACGTCATCGAAGTCCTGAAAGATGTGCCGGGCATCAGCTTCACCCACTTCCAGCCCAAAGACGTGGTGCGCCATCCGTTGGTGCAACGCATCGTCGAAGCCTACGAGCGATTCGAGACGCGACTGGCCGATGAAGCGCCAAAGGACACTCGCCACGATGCTTGAGCTTGATCTGCAAATCGCGACCCAAGCGTCTGCGCCGACCGAAGAAGAATTCCGCCAATGGTGCGAACTGGCCCTGCGCCAGCGCACTGCCGACTCGGAAATGACCATTCGTCTGGTCGACGAAGAAGAAGGTCGCGAGCTGAATCACACCTGGCGCCACAAGGATTACGCGACCAACGTCCTGTCCTTCCCCGCCGAAGTGCCCGACGAGTTTCTCGACATCCCGCTGCTGGGCGATCTGGTGATCTGCGTGGCGGTGGTCGAACGCGAAGCCGCCGAGCAAGGCAAGGAACTGAAGGCCCACTGGGCACATCTGGTCATTCACGGCTGCTTGCATCTGCTGGGTTACGACCATATAGATGACGAGGAAGCCGAGGAAATGGAAGCACTGGAACGCGAGTTGCTTGCCGAATTGGGTTATCCCGATCCGTACGCGGACGACGAAACCGAAACATCCCCTACTGTTACAACAAAGGATTCAGAGTAATCGCTATGAGCGAAGATCGATCGAGCAACGGGCAAAAGTCATGGCTGGGTAAACTGACCCAGGCTTTTGCTCACGAGCCGAAGAACCGCCAGGAGCTGCTTGAGCTGCTGCGCGATGCACATCAGAACAAACTGCTGGACAGCGAAGCGCTGGCCATCGTCGAAGGGGCCATCCAGGTGGCTGACCTGCAGGTACGCGACATCATGGTGCCGCGCTCGCAGATGATCAGCATCAAGGCGACCCAGACACCCCGCGAATTTCTCCCTGCCGTGGTCGACTCGGCCCACTCGCGCTACCCGGTCATCGGCGAAAGCCATGACGACGTGATGGGCGTGCTGCTGGCCAAGGATCTGCTGCCGCTGATCCTCAAGGAGAATGGCGACAGCTTCAACATCAAGGACCTGCTGCGCCCGGCCACGTTCGTGCCGGAGTCCAAGCGTCTGAACGTGTTGCTGCGTGAGTTCCGCGCCAACCACAACCACATGGCCATCGTCATCGACGAGTACGGCGGCGTGGCCGGTCTGGTGACCATCGAAGACGTGCTGGAGCAAATCGTCGGCGATATCGAAGACGAGCACGACGTCGAAGAAGACAGCTACATCAAGCCGCTGCCCAGCGGTGATTTCCTGATCAAGGCCCTGACGCCGATCGAGAACTTCAACGAGTTCTTCGATAGCGAATTCTCCGACGACGAGTTCGACACCGTCGGCGGGCTGGTGATGAGCGCGTTCGGGCACTTGCCAAAACGCAACGAAATCACTGAAATCGGCGCCTATCGTTTCCGCATCCTGAACGCCGACAGTCGTCGGATTCATTTGCTGCGACTGACGCCAATCGCTCGTTAATTCTAAGGACTGAAATGCGCTGGACAACCCGCCCCGGCTGGCCCGGTAACCTGCTGGCCGTGGCGGCCGGTGCAATCACCACCTTCGCGCTGGCCCCGTTCGATCTCTGGCCGCTGGCCCTGCTGGCGGTCGGCCTGTTCTATGCAGGGCTGCGAGAGCTGAGCCCGCGCCAGGCCTTGGGTCGCGGCTGGTGCTTCGGTTTCGGCCTGTTCGGCGCCGGCACCAGCTGGATCTACTACAGCATCCACCACTTCGGCGGCGCTTCGGTGCTGCTGGCCGGGTTCCTGATGCTGATCTTCACGGCGGCCATTGCCTGGTTCTTCGCCCTGCCCGCCTGGCTCTGGGCGCGCTGGTTGCGGCGTAACGAAGCGCCGGTGGCCGATGCCCTGGCCTTTGCGGCGCTGTGGGTGGGTCAGGAAGCGTTTCGTGGCTGGTTCCTCACCGGTTTCCCGTGGCTGTACTCCGGTTACAGCCAGCTCAATGGTCCGCTGGCCGGGCTCGCGCCGGTGGGCGGCATATGGCTGGTATCGTTTGTCCTGGCGCTGACCGCTGCACTGATCTACAACGCACCGCGCCTGCTGCAAACCCGCCGCAAAGCCTTCATTGCTGCCGGCGTGGTATTGCTGATCGGGCCATGGGCGGTGGGCATTGCCTTGAAAGGCCACGCCTGGACCAGTCCGTCAGGCGCACCGCTGAGCGTTGCCGCCATTCAGGGCAACGTCGCGCAAAGCATGAAATGGGATCCGGCCGAGCTCAACGCGCAACTGGCGCTGTACCGCGACCTGAGTTTCCGCTCCAAACCGGTGGACCTGCTGATCTGGCCGGAAACCGCCGTGCCAGTGCTCAAGGAGTCCGCCGAGGGCTACCTGAACATGATGGGCACCTTCGCCGCCGAGCGTAAATCGGCGCTGATCACCGGCGTACCGATCCGCGAGATGGTCCGTCACGAAAAACGCTTCTTCAACGGCATCACCGTGGTCGGCGAAGGCGATGGCACTTATCTGAAACAGAAACTGGTGCCGTTCGGCGAATACGTACCGTTGCAGGACATCCTGCGCGGGCTGATCGCGTTCTTCGACCTGCCGATGTCCGACTTCGCCCGCGGCCCTGCCGATCAGGCCCTGTTGCAGGCCAAGGGATATCAGATTGCACCGTTCATCTGCTACGAAGTGGTGTATCCGGAATTCGCCGCTGGCCTGGCGGCACGCAGCGATTTGCTGCTGACGATCAGCAACGACACCTGGTTCGGTACGTCGATCGGCCCGTTGCAGCATCTGCAAATGGCGCAGATGCGCGCGCTTGAAGCCGGACGCTGGATGATCCGCGCGACCAACAACGGCGTGACCGGGCTGATCAACCCGTTCGGGCAGATCACCGAACGCATTCCACAATTCGAACAGGGCGTGCTCTACGGCGAAGTGGTGCCGATGCACAACCTGACGCCGTATCTGCAATGGCGCTCGTGGCCGCTGATCGTCCTGTGCGTGGTGCTGTTCGGCTGGGCGCTGATGACCAACCGGATGTCCAAGACTCTCTGAGAGATCCCCCCGCTCCCACAGGTGAACGCTGTGGGAGCGGGCTTGCTCGCGAAGGCGCCGTCAAGGACACCCCATCAATCGGCGGCGCCACGCCCTCGGTAGAACAGCGAGTAACCGATCTGCCCCACCGCCTCGTTCATCAACTGCCCGCTCTGCCAGATCGACTTGAATTCCGGCAGCCAGCCGCCAAACGGTCGCGCATTGTCAGTGCCAAGGAAACCGACCGGCGCCGGTACCACTTCAAATCCAGCCTGTTGATAACTCCACACCGCTCGCGGCATGTGCCAGGCCTGGGTCACCAGCACGATACGTTTGACGCCTTCCGGCAACAGCATCCTGGCGCTGAATTCGGCGTTTTCCCACGTAGTGCGGCTCTCCCCTTCCTGCCAGCGCACTGTCACACCGAAATCATCGCGCAACGAATCGGCCATCAATTTCGCTTCGGTCGGCGGCGTACCGTAATGCAGGCCACCGCTGGTCAGAATCGGAAGTCCGGACGCCTTGGCCAGTCGCGCCGCGTAACGCTGCCGTTCAAGCCCGACACCGGTCGGCTGATCTTCGCCCCAGGCCACATCGCCGCGCTCGCGACCGGAACCCAGCACCACAATCGCATCGGCGCGCTGTGCCAGATCTGCCCAAGCTTCGCGGGCCAGCGGCGGCTCGCGCTCCAGAGCCTTGGCGCCCCATTGCACGACCACCGGCAGACTCATCAGCAAAAACCCGCCAAAACCCAGGGCAAAACACAGCCCGGCCAGCCGCGGCCGCGAACGTCGCAGCCACCAGGCCGCCAGCAACAGCAGCAAAAGAAGGCCGGGCGGCAACAGCAGTTGTTTAATGAAATAACGAAAAGGCATCGAGCATCTCCAAAGATGCCCGAAGCCTAAGTGGGTTGATACAGCGCGACAACCAGTAGGGTCGGATCCTGTTGAAAAAGATCCGCTTTTTGACCTGCCATGCGTTTACTTGGCCTGCAGAGTCCGAACCTTGACGGCGTCTCTGCCGGGCGCCTTGTCCTTGAGCCAGATGACTTTGGCCGTATGGGCTGCATCGAGTTGTTTCACTGCTTGTGACAGGTATCCATGGGTTTCACGCTCACTGCGATCCAGATAGGCCTTGACCAGTTTGAACTCGGCGGGACTCAAGCCACGCAATTCCAGCTCCAGGGGGCGCTCGTCGCGCAGCCTTCCTGCGGTTTTTGCTGCGTCCAGGGCCATCCCCAGACGATCGATCAACCGCTCGTACAACTCGGGTTTGGTAACGTTTTTTTGCTGTGACTCCACCATCCCTCACCTCATTGAAGATAAGACTCACTCCCCAGTTAGAGCTTAGCTTCGCTGCACAAACCGGCTGCACGCCGCGACCAACGGCCCTCGCCGCGATTTGAGCCGGTCAAACGGCTGCAATCAGGGTTTCCCTAGGCCAAGCGCGGTCATGTATGCTACGGCGCTTCCTGTAACTCCACTTCCAGCTCGTCCGGCACGCCCCGAACGTCGCATTGAAGAGGATTAGGCCACCCCTATCCAGTACAAAAGTAGCCATGCACGAACAATATCAACCCCGTGAAATCGAAGCCGCCGCCCAGTCGTTCTGGGACGAGCAAAAGTCCTTTGAAGTCAGTGAACAGCCAGGCAAGGAGACTTACTACTGCCTGTCGATGTTCCCTTACCCCAGCGGCAAGCTACACATGGGGCACGTGCGCAACTACACCATCGGCGACGTGATCTCCCGCTACCAGCGCATGCTCGGCAAGAACGTTCTGCAACCGATGGGTTGGGACGCCTTCGGCATGCCGGCGGAAAACGCCGCGATGAAGAACAACGTGGCCCCGGCCAAGTGGACCTACGAAAACATCGCCTACATGAAATCCCAGCTGCGCAGCCTGGGCCTGGCGGTGGACTGGTCGCGCGAAGTCACCACCTGCAAACCGGATTACTACCGCTGGGAACAATGGCTGTTCACTCGCCTGTTCGAAAAAGGCGTGATCTACCGCAAGAACGGCACCGTGAACTGGGACCCGATCGACCAGACCGTTCTGGCCAACGAGCAGGTGATCGACGGTCGCGGCTGGCGTTCCGGCGCGCTGATCGAAAAGCGCGAAATCCCGATGTACTACTTCAAGATCACCGCCTACGCGGATGAGCTGCTGGAGAGTCTCGACGAACTGACCGGCTGGCCCGAGCAGGTCAAGACCATGCAGCGCAACTGGATCGGCAAGTCGCGCGGCATGGAAGTGCAGTTCCCGTACAACGTCGAATCGATCGGCGAAAGCGGCACCCTGAAAGTCTTCACCACCCGTCCGGACACCCTGATGGGCGCAACCTACGTTGCCGTGGCAGCCGAACACCACCTGGCGGCTCTCGCCGCGAAGAACAACCCTGAGCTGCAAGCGTTCATCGCCGAATGCAAGGGCGGCAGCGTCGCTGAAGCCGACGTCGCCACTCAAGAGAAGAAAGGCCTGCCGACCGGTCTGTTCGTCGAGCACCCGCTGACGGGCGAAAAACTGCCGGTGTGGGTCGCCAACTACGTGCTGATGCACTACGGCGATGGCGCGGTCATGGCTGTTCCGGCGCACGACGAGCGCGATTTCGAATTCGCCCACAAGTACAACCTGCCGGTCAAATCCGTGGTCCGCACCAGCTCCGGTGAAACCAACCCGGCGCCATGGCAAGACGCCTACGGCGAGCACGGCACGCTGATCAACTCCGGCGAATTCGACGGTCTGGACTTCGCTGGCGCGTTCGACGCCATGGAAGTCGCCCTGATCAAGAAAAACCTCGGCGCCTCGCGCACCCAGTTCCGCCTGCGCGACTGGGGCATCAGCCGTCAACGCTACTGGGGCTGCCCGATCCCGATCATCCACTGCGATGCCTGCGGTGACGTGCCGGTGCCGGAAGATCAACTGCCGGTCGTCCTGCCGGAGGACGTGGTGCCGGACGGCGCCGGTTCGCCGCTGGCGCGCATGCCCGAATTCTACGAGTGCACCTGCCCGAAATGCGGCCAGCCTGCCAAGCGTGAAACCGACACCATGGACACCTTCGTCGAGTCGTCCTGGTATTACGCCCGTTACGCCTCGCCGCACTTCGAAGGCGGTCTGGTGGAAAAATCCGCGGCCGACCACTGGCTGCCGGTAGATCAGTACATCGGCGGTATCGAGCACGCCATTCTTCACCTGCTCTACGCGCGTTTCTTCCACAAGCTGATGCGCGACGAAGGCCTGGTGAGCTCCAACGAGCCGTTCAAGAACCTGCTGACCCAGGGCATGGTGGTCGCCGAGACTTACTATCGTCGCGAAGCCAACGGCGCCTACACCTGGTTCAACCCGGCTGACGTGGAACTCGAGCGCGACAGCAAGGCCAAGGTCATCAGCGCCAGGCTGATTGCCGACGGCCTGCCGGTGGAAATCGGCGGCACCGAGAAGATGGCCAAGTCGAAGAACAACGGCGTCGACCCTCAGTCGATGATCGATCAGTTCGGTGCCGATACCTGCCGTCTGTTCATGATGTTCGCCTCGCCACCTGACATGAGCGCTGAATGGTCCGACTCCGGCGTGGAAGGTTCACACCGTTTCCTCAAGCGCGTATGGCGTCTGGCTCAGGCCCACGTCACTCAGGGCCTGCCGGGCAAACTGGACATCGCCAGCCTGAATGACGAGCAGAAAGTCATTCGTCGCGCGATCCACCAGGCGATCAAGCAGGCCAGCCATGACGTCGGCCAGAACCACAAATTCAACACCGCCATCGCTCAGGTGATGACGCTGATGAACGTGCTGGAAAAAGCCGCGCAAGCGACCGAGCAGGATCGCGCACTGGTTCAGGAAGGTCTGGAAACCGTGACGCTGCTGCTGGCTCCGATCACACCGCATATCAGCCACGAGTTGTGGAACCGCCTGGGCCACGCCGATCCGGTGATCGACGCCGCCTGGCCGGTGCTGGACGAAAGTGCGCTGGTGCAGGACAGCCTGACTCTGGTGATCCAGGTCAACGGCAAGCTGCGTGGCCAGATCGAAATGCCGGCCGCCGCCACCCGTGAAGAAATCGAAGCGGCAGCCCGCGCCAACGAAAACGTGCTGCGTTTCGTTGACGGCCTGACGATTCGCAAAGTGATCGTAGTGCCCGGGAAACTGGTCAATATCGTCGCCAGCTAATTGGATCGGGCGTCAGGTGAGCCTGACGCCCAGTAAAACCTTTCGGGCCACAGAGTCGGCCCACATGGTTTCAAGGGGAGCAACACAATGATCAAACGCAATCTGCTGGTGATGGGCCTCGCCGTCCTGTTGAGCGCCTGCGGTTTCCAGCTGCGTGGTACCGGCACCAACGAACTGTCGATCAAGGAGCTCGATCTGAGCGCCCGCAACGCCTACGGCGAAACCGTGACGCAACTGCGTCAGGTGCTGGAGGCCAGCGGCGTCAAGATCGTTTCCGGCGCACCGTACAAGCTGTTCCTGGCCGATGAGCAGGAAAACCAGCGCATCCTCAGCTACGCCGGTGCCGGTCGTACTGGTGAGTACCAGGTGAGTACCGTGCTCTCATACGACATCCGTGGCGAAAACAACCTGCTGCTCAAAAGCGACAAGCTTGAAGTGCAGAAAGTGTTCATTCACGACGGCAACAACCTCGTGGGTTCCGACCAGGAAGCCAACGATGCCCGCCGTGAAACCCGTCGCGAGCTGGTACAGCGCATGATGCTGCGTCTGCAACAACTGACGCCGGCTCAGCTCGACGCTCTGCAGCAAACCGCCAACGCGCGGGCCAAGGCCGAAGCCGACGCCCTCGAAGCGGCGCAGAAGGCTGAAGCGGAAACCCCGCGTCAGTCGCCGCTCGAACTGCCGCAGCAGTAAGACGTTCGGGGCGCTCAGGCGCCCCGTTCGCCCTCTCTTATGAAACTCGCTCCCGCCCAACTCGGCAAACACCTGCAAGGCGCCCTTGCGCCGGTCTACATCATCAGCGGCGATGACCCGCTGCTGTGCCAGGAAGCTGCCGACGCCATTCGTTCCGCTGCCCGCCAGCAAGGATTCGACGAACGTCAGGTCTTCGCCGCCGACGCCAATTTTGATTGGGGGACGCTGCTGCAGGCCGGCGCCAGCATGTCGCTGTTCGCCGAAAAACGCCTGCTGGAACTGCGCTTGCCTTCCGGCAAGCCTGGTGACAAGGGCGCCGCCGCACTGATCGAATACTGCTCGCGCCCCGCAGAGGACACGGTGCTGTTGATCAGCTTGCCCAAGCTGGACGGCAGCGCGCAGAAGACCAAGTGGGGCAAGGCGCTGGTGGAAGGTCAGCAGACCCAGTTCGTGCAGATCTGGCCGGTGGACGCCAACGAGCTGCCGAGCTGGATTCGTCAGCGTCTGTCTCAGGCCGGCTTGTCTGCCAGCCAGGATGCGGTGGAACTGATTGCCGCGCGGGTCGAAGGCAACCTGCTGGCCGCTGCGCAAGAGATCGAAAAGCTCAAGCTGATGGCCGAGGGCGGGCAAATCACCGTCGAAACCGTGCAGGCGGCCGTCGCCGACAGTGCGCGCTTCGACGTGTTCGGCCTGACCGACGCAGTGCTCAACGGCGAACCGGCTCACGCCCTGCGCATGCTCGAAGGGCTGCGCGGTGAAGGGGTCGAGCCGCCGGTGATCCTTTGGGCTCTGGCCCGGGAATTGCGCCTGCTGGCCAACATCTCGTTGCAATACAGCCAGGGAACGCCGCTGGACAAGTGCTTCAGCCAGGCCAAGCCGCCCGTCTGGGACAAGCGCAAACCGCTGATGAGCAAGGCCCTGCAACGCTATTCGGCGCAACGCTGGGCGCAATTGCTGCTCGAAGCACAGCGCATCGATGCGCAGATCAAGGGGCAGGCAGCCGGTTCGCCGTGGATGAGCCTGAGCCGGTTGGCGCTGCTGATGGCCGGTCAGCGCCTGACATTGCCTGCCGAATGAAATCCGGGATCGCGCTGCGATCCCGTTTTTTATCAAGTCCGTTTCCTACAGAACATTGCGCCCTCGGTCCTATAGACAGACGCCCGAGATCGGCAGATTATCTGCCGCGCATAACCTCACTCAATCGAGAGCATCCTCATGAGCAAAAAGCCATCGAAACATGGCCACAACAAGGCCAAATCCATCGTCGCCCAACCCCTGTTCCGCAGCCGCCAGGAACGACCCACCAAGGGTAAAGGCAGCTACCGCCGCGAAGCCTTCCAGTCTGACAGCTGGGAGGCTTCTTACTTTCTGGCCGCTTGAAGCGCAGCACCCCTTCCTCATGTTAAGGTCTGCACCTGATTCGTATTCCCTGGACCTGTGCATGCCCCTCAGTCTTTCCCGTCGTTGGCCCTTGCGCCAACTGATCGCTGCCTCCAGCTTCGTACTGCTTGTCGCCTGCGCGGAAAAACCTACCGCCGCCGACGCTCAACCGCTTCAGACCGCTCCCGTTGCCACAGCCCCAGCGGTCATCCCGCCGGTAGTGCCGTCCGGTGACAACCTCGACCTGCAACCGACCCAGACCTTTGCCGAATGGCAAGCGGGTTTCCGCAAGGACGCGCTGGCCGCCGGCATCCGTCCAGACCTGTTCGACCGCGCCTTCGCCAATGTCAGCTTCGACGCCAGCGTGATTCGTGCCGACCGCAGCCAGCCGGAATTCGCCCGGCCGGTCTGGGAGTACCTGGATGGCGCGCTTTCGCCCTTGCGCGTACGCAAAGGCCAGGCGCTGATCAGCCAGTACGCCGACATCCTGCAAAGCATCGAACAGCGTTATGGCGTCGATCGTCAGGCGCTGGTGTCGGTGTGGGGGATGGAAAGTAATTTCGGCCAGTTCCAGGGCAGCAAATCGGTGATCAACTCGCTGGCCACCCTGGCCTATGAAGGTCGCCGTCCGGGCTTTGCCCATGCGCAGCTGATCGCGGCACTGCAGATCCTGCAGCAGGGCGACATCACCCCGGAGAAAATGCTCGGTTCCTGGGCTGGTGCCATGGGCCAGACCCAGTTCATCCCGACCACCTACAACACCCACGCCGTGGATTTCGACGGTGACGGTCGCCGCGATATCTGGGGCAGCCCGGCCGACGCCCTGGCCTCCACCGCGCATTACCTGCAAAGCTCCGGCTGGCAGCGTGGCCAGCCGTGGGGCTTCGAAGTGCAACTGCCGAGTGGTTTCAACTACACCCTGGCCGACGGCGCGATTCGTAAAAGCGTCGCCGAATGGCGGCAACTGGGCGTGATCCTGCCGAACGGCGGCCAGGTGCCGGCCGGCGCCGAGCAACTGTCCGCTGCCCTGCTGCTGCCGGCCGGCTATCGTGGCCCGGCGTTCCTGATCCTCGATAACTTCCGGGCGATCCTCAAGTACAACAATTCGTCGTCCTATGCCTTGGCCGTCAGTCTGTTGTCCGAGCGCTTCAACGGCGCCGGCCTGATCAATGGCACCTGGCCAAAGGATGACCTGCCGTTGAGCCGCACCGAGCGGATCGAACTGCAAAACCTGCTGACCGCGCGCAACTACGACGCCGGTGCGGCGGACGGGATCATCGGCGCCAATACGCGCAAGGCTATCCGCAGTGCGCAGCAGTCATTCGGCTGGCCGGCGGATGGTTACCCGACGCACAAGCTGCTGGAAAGCCTGCGCAACCAGTAAAAGCATCGCGGGCAAGCCCGCTCCCACAGGTTTAGAGGGGTTCGCAGTATCTGCGTACGACCTGAAAACTGTGGGAACGGGCTTGCCCGCGATGACTGACTATCAGGCGATTAATCCCTACGCCTTGATCACCACATCCTGCTCCAGCATCAACTCCTTCTTCCCGGCATCCAGTCGAACCAGCGCCCCCAGTGGCAACGTCAGGTTCGGATCGCAGTGCCCGCTACGCCAGCCGGACAGCACCGGAATCCGCAGTGGTTCAAAGGTCTGCTTGAGCAAGCGGTTCAAGGCCTCGACATCCACGCCCGCCACGTCCCCGACCAGCACGCCACGCAATCTGGCCAACTTGCCTGCCAGACGCATTTGCGTCAGCAAACGGTCGATCCGGTACAACGGCTCGTTGATGTCCTCGATGAGCAGAATCACCCCTTCGACGTCGATTTCGTAAGGCGTGCCCAGAGTCGCGGCGATCATCGCCAGATTGCCGCCCTGCAAACGTCCGTGGGCAATGCCCGGCGCCACGGTGGTCAATGGATAGGCCGCCGGATGACTCAGTACACTGCCGGCCTTCAACTGACCGCGCAGCATGGCGAAGAACGACGTCACCGTCGGCGGTTCTTTGTCCCCCAGCAGATCGGCATTCAACAACGGCCCGTGAAAGGTCACGAACCCGGCGTAGCGACTGATGGCCAGGTGCAGCGCGGTGATGTCGCTGTAACCGACGAAGGGCTTGGCATGACGGCTCAACAGATCGTAGTCGATCCGGTCCAGCAACCTTGGCGTGCCATACCCACCGCGCAGGCAAATGATTGCATCGACCTCTTCGTCAGCAAACGCCGCATGCAGATCATTGAGCCGCACCTCGTCGCTGCCGGCCAGATAACCGTCCTTCTCGTAAACGCCGGGGAACACCCGCAAACCGTAACCCCGGGCGCGCATCCACTGAACGGCCTTTTCGGTATCGAGCGTGCCGGGGCCGGCGGGCGCAATTACGCCTATCAGCCCTTCCGACGGCAGCGCGGGCACAGGCTTGTGCGGAAAAAGGGTGTGGGTCGGTCGAACGGTCATCCATGGATCTCCCTGTGTGAAGTCATGCTCACACAGTAGTCAGGAACGGCGACAAACAGAAGAGGCCCGGCCGCGCCGCAGATTGCAGGAAAAGTCAGTAACGAGTGTAAGCCAGACAAAAAAATGCCCGCCGGGCGATAAACCCCGGCGGGCATTTTCTCATTCAGCGCTGAATCAGGAACCGAGCAGCTCGGCCTTGACCAGTTTCGCCTGTTCGTCGGCATGGTACGAAGAACGCACCAATGGGCCGGACGCGACGTTTTTGAAGCCCATCTTGTAACCTTCCTCGGCGAACCAGGCGAAGGTGTCCGGGTGTACGAAACGCTGCACCGGCAAGTGGCTGCGGGACGGTTGCAGGTACTGGCCCAGGGTCAGCATGTCGATGTCGTGTTCGCGCATGCGCTTCATGACTTCGATGACTTCGTCGTCGGTCTCGCCCAGACCCAGCATCAGGCCGGATTTGGTCGGGATGTGCGGCATCATCTGCTTGAAGCGTTGCAGCAGGGTCAGCGACCACTGGTAGTCCGAACCCGGGCGCGCAGCCTTGTACAGGCGCGGTACGGTTTCCAGGTTGTGGTTGAACACATCCGGCGGCTCGGCGGCGGTGATTTCCAGGGCGATGTCCATGCGGCCACGGTAGTCCGGGACCAGGGTCTCGAGCTGCACGTTCGGCGACAGTTTGCGGATTTCGCGGATGCAGTCGGCAAAGTGCTGGGCACCGCCGTCACGCAGGTCGTCGCGGTCAACCGAGGTGATCACCACGTACTTGAGTTTCAGGTCGGCGATGGCGATGGCCAGGCTTTCCGGCTCGTTGACGTCCAGTGGCTTCGGACGACCGTGGCCAACGTCGCAGAACGGGCAGCGACGGGTGCAGATGTCACCCATGATCATGAAGGTCGCGGTGCCGCCGGAGAAGCATTCGCCCAGGTTCGGGCAGGACGCCTCTTCGCAGACGCTGTGCAGCTTGTGTTTGCGCAGCAGGCTCTTGATGCGGTCGACTTCCGGCGAAACCGGGATGCGCACGCGGATCCAGTCGGGTTTCTTCGGCAGTTCGGTGGTCGGAATGATCTTCACCGGGATGCGTGCAACCTTCTCGGCGCCGCGCAGCTTGACGCCGGCTTCAACCTTGGGACGCGGGGCCGGGCGCTCGGTCACGTCGAGCGTCGGGATCATGGTTTGCACTGCATCAGTAGTCATATCAGTCGATTCCGCCCGTCAGGGTCGTCTGCTCAGCATAGTCGAGGTGTTTGACGAGCTGCGCGCGCAGCCGGGCACTTACCTCGGCAAATTCAATCGATCCTGCGTGCTCGCTCAGCTGGGTCATCGCCAGCCCGGCATAGCCGCAGGGATTAATCCGTCGAAACGGCTCCAGGTTCATGTCCACGTTCAGGGCCAGGCCATGAAAGGAACAACCGTGGCGAATCCGCAAACCCAGAGAAGCGATCTTCGCTCCGTCGACGTAGACGCCGGGAGCATCCGGCTTGGCCACGGCGGTCACACCGTAACTGGCCAGCAGTTCGATCAGGCAGTGCTCCATGCGGCTGACCAGATCGCGCACGCCGAAACCAAGTCGGCGCACATCCAGCAGCAGGTACGCCACCAGTTGACCGGGGCCATGGTAGGTCACCTGACCGCCGCGGTCGACCTGCACCACCGGAATATCTCCCGGCAGCAACAGGTGCTCGGCCTTGCCGGCCTGACCCTGGGTGAACACCGGCGGGTGTTCAACCAGCCAGATTTCATCCGGGGCCGTGGTGCCACGCTCGTTGGTAAAACGTTGCATGGCCTGCCAGACCGGCTCGTAAGCCATCTGGCCGAGTTCGCGAAAGCCCAGCGTGCCCGGCATCACAACACCATGTGTACGAAGCCGGTCGCCCGCAGTTCGCTGTTGATGTTGTACAGCTGATCCTGGTCGGTCGCGACGATGTGCAACTGGATGGTGGTGTACTTGCCGTTGCTGCTTTGACGCTCGTCGACACGCTCATCATTGATGCTGGCGTGTTTCTTGACGATGTCGATGATCTTGTCTTTGTTGCCGACGCCCGTATCGCTGATCACCTTAACCGGATAATCAACCTGGGGAAATTCGATCTTTGGCGCCTTTACTTCGGTATCGGTCATGGCGTAACGGCCTCGTAAGCGTAAGCCCGGTAACGAACAAGGCCCCGCTCCGGACAGGAACGGGGCCATGCAGGTCAACTCAAATCAGTTGAACAAGCCGTAGAAGAATAGACGGATGCTATCCCACATGCGGCGGAAGATACCACCCTCCTCGACAGCGTCCAGAGCGATCAGGTCGGCGCTGTGCACCACCTTGTCGTCCAGTTTCACTTCGACTTTACCGATCACGTCGCCCTTGGCGATTGGCGCGGTCAGTTGCGGGTTCATGGTCATGCTGGCAGCAAGCTTCTTCAGCTGGCCTTTCGGCAGGGTCATGGTCAGGTCTTCAGCCAGGCCGGCCTTGACCTGGCTGGTGGTGCCTTTCCACACCGGAGCCTGAGCCAGTTCGGTGCCCTTCTGGTAGAAGGTCTGGGTTTCGAAGAAGCGGAAACCGTAGGTCAGCAGCTTCTGGGTCTCGGCGGCACGGGCCGCTTCGCTGTTGGTGCCGAACACTACGGCGATCAGGCGCATGCCGTCGCGTACGGCCGAGGACACCATGCAGTAGCCGGCTTCTTCGGTGTGGCCGGTTTTCAGACCGTCGACAGTCTTGTCGCGCCACAGCAGCAGGTTGCGGTTAGGCTGTTTGATGCCGTTCCAGAAGAACTCTTTCTGCGAGTAGATCGCGTAGTGAGCCGGGTCTTCGTGGATGATCGCGCGAGCCAGGATCGCCATGTCGTGAGCCGACGAATAGTGCTCAGGGTTCGGCAGACCGGTCGGGTTCATGAAGTGGGTATTGGTCATGCCCAGATCGGCGACGGTCTTGTTCATCAGGTCGGCGAAGGCGTCTTCGCTGCCGGCGATATGTTCAGCCACCGCGACGCTGGCGTCGTTGCCGGACTGAATGATGATGCCGTGCAGCAGGTCGCTGACCGTGACCTGCGAGCCGACCTTGATGAACATCCGCGAACCGCCGGTGCGCCAGGCGTTTTCGCTGACGGTCACCGGGTCGTTTTCACCGATCTGGCCGCGACGGATTTCCAGCGTGGCAATGTACGCGGTCATCAGTTTGGTCAGGCTGGCCGGTGGCAGACGCTGGTCACCGTTGTTCTCCACCAGCACGTTGCCGCTGTTGGCATCCATGAGCACGTAGGATTTGGCGGCCAGTTGTGGTGGCGACGGCATCATCTCGGCCGCGAACGCGGCAGGCGAGAGGAGCAGCGGGACTAGCAGACACAGGCGTTTGGCAAAGGTGGTGATGTTCATCCGTCTCTCGAAATCGCTAATGGAAACTGCCCAAGGGCAGAATTTAATCAGATGTCTTTCAGGCTTTGCCCGAAACCTGCCTGCGCGACGATCATGCTACGTTAAAAACAGATTCGGAGTGCTCATGTAGGTCCCCTACACTCCGCTTCCTCACCTGTTTTTGCCTTGCCTGATCGCCGCTCGGCGAGCTTTCGAGCAAACCCTGCGAGCATCGCGTGTTCAGTTGCTCACTCCAGTCACCCTTGCCGGGCTTTTGTTCTTCGACGAGCCAACAACCTGGTTCACCCCCCAATCGCTGGTGAACCGTCAATCAAGTCCTACGTTTACTCGGTGACCACACTTGGCGAACCCAGGTTGGCCAGGCGCACGCTGTTCTGTACCTGGGCAATTTCACCCGGCGAACCGATCGGTCCCAGGCGAACCCGGTGCAGGGTCTGCTGATTGCGCACGATCGAGCTGATGAACACCGGAGCGCTCACCATCCCGCTGAGCTTCGACCTCAGGAGTTCTGCAGCGTCCGGGTTGGCGAACGCGCCCACCTGCAGATACTGGCCAGACGCTGGTGCAGAAGCGTTTTTTTTTGCATCGAGCTGAACTGGCACGACGGCCGCGGCGTGCTGCTGCGGCGGCGGAGTCCATTGTTCGACGGTGCCCGCCGAAGCCGTGATCACCGGGGCGCTATTCTGCGCGACTTGCGGCTCGTTGAGCATCAAGGGCGCCGGACGGCCCTTCGCGGCCCACCACTGCTGCGGGTCGATGCCTTCGACCTTGACCCGCGCGGTGCCGATTTCGGCATAACCGAGCTTCTTGGCGGCGGCGTAGGACAGGTCGATGATCCGGTCCGAATAGAACGGCCCACGGTCATTGACCCGCAGGATCACGCTCCTGTTGTTGTCCAGGTTGGTCACCCGAACGTAACTCGGCAGCGGTAGTGTCTTGTGGGCGGCGCTCATGCCGTACAGATCGTAAACCTCGCCGTTGGCGGTGTTCTGACCATGGAACTTGGTCCCGTACCAGGACGCGGTGCCGGAGGCCACGTAAGTCTTGGATTCCTGCAACGGGAAGTAGGTCTTGCCCAGCACGGTGTAAGGGTTGGCCTTGTACGGTCCGGTGTGCAGGGTCGGCGTGGCGTCCGGGATGCGCGACACATCGACGTCCCACCACGGCGCGCCGTCCTTATGGGCCCGGTTGATGTCCAGGCCCGGCTGCGAACGCACGGCGGTGGTCGGTTTCTGGCTCGGCGAACGGCTGGTCGAACAACTGGCGACCAACACCGCCAACGCAGCGAAGGCCACCAGTTTCAGGGGTTTATTGATAGGCAATGCCCGCATTACTTGACGCCCCGTGCTTGTACCAGCTGTTCAGACAGTTGATGTACGGCCATGGCGTACATCACGCTGCGGTTATAACGCGTGATCGCGTAGAAATTCTTCAGGCCCATCCAGTATTCCGGACCGTTGTCGCCTTCCAGGCGGAACGCGGTGACCGGCATGTCATCGCGCAGCGCATCATGACTCGACCAGCCCAGCGCTCGCAACTCCCCGACGGTTTTCGTCGGCTCGATGCCGGTGGTCAGGCCTTCATCCACCTGCTCGCCGCGTACATCCGCGCGACTGACCACCGGCTCGCCGGCGACCCAGCCGTGACGCTTGAAATAGCTGGCGACACTGCCGATCGCGTCATCCGGGTTGTTCCAGATATTGATGTGGCCGTCGCCGTCGAAATCCACCGCGTAGGCGCGAAAACTGCTCGGCATGAACTGCGGCAAACCCATCGCCCCGGCGTAGGACCCCTTGAGGGTCAGCGGGTCGACCTGCTCTTCGCGTGCCAGCAGCAGGAACTCACGCAGCTCCTTGCGGAAAAATTCGGCACGGGGAGGATAGTCGAAACCCAGCGTGGACAAGGCATCGATCACCCGGTAATTGCCGGTATTACGTCCGAAAAAGGTCTCAACGCCGATGATCGACACAATTACCTGGGCCGGAACGCCGTATTCCTGCTCGGCGCGGGCCAGGGCGGCCTCGTGCTGACGCCAGAAGTCCACACCGCGGGCAATGCGCGCGTCGGTGATGAACATCGGCCGGTATTCTTTCCACTGTTTGACCCGTTCGGCGGGTTTGGAAATGGCGTCGAGAATCGCCTGCTTGCGTTGGGCTTCGCGGAACACGGCCATCAGCTGTTCGCCGGCGAAACCGTAGTCGCGGGTCATTTCACCGACGAATTCGGCCACCTGGGGCGAGCCTTCGTAATCGCCGGCCAACGCTTCCTGCGCGCTGCCAAGGATGCCTACCAGGCCGAGCCACGGTGCGTATCGTGTCGCCCAGTCACGCATTACTTGCATTGAACTCTTCACCTTATTCAAACCTGTGCGATCCACTTGCGATGGGTATGGATCGACATCAAAACCCCAAACGCTGACAGCAGCGTCACCAGCGAAGTTCCGCCGTAGCTAATGAACGGCAACGGCACCCCCACCACCGGCAACAGGCCACTGACCATACCGATGTTGACGAAAACGTAAACAAAAAACGTCATGGTCAAAGCGCCGGCCAGCAATTTGCCGAACAGCGTCTGCGCCTGGGCGGTAATCACCAGGCCACGACCGATCAGCAACAGATAGATCAGCAACAGTGCGCAGATACCCACCAGCCCGAACTCTTCACCGAGCACGGCGATGATGAAGTCGGTGTGGCTTTCCGGCAGGAAGTCCAGGTGCGACTGGGTGCCCAACAGCCAGCCCTTGCCGAATACACCGCCGGAACCGATGGCGGCTTTCGACTGGATGATGTTCCAGCCGGTGCCCAGCGGATCGCTTTCCGGGTCGAGGAACGTCAGGATCCGTTGCTTCTGGTAGTCGTGCATGATGAAGAACCACATCGCGACCGACACCGGAATCGCCGCCGCCAATACACTGAGAATCCAGCGCCAGCGCAACCCGCCCATGAAAAGTACGAAGGCGCCGCCGGCCAGAATCAGCAGCGAAGTGCCGAGGTCCGGCTGACGCACGATCAGGGCGAACGGCACACCGATCAGCAACAGGCTGATGCCGACATGCTTGAGCTGCGGCGGCAGCGTGCGCTTGGACAGGTACCAGGCGATCGTTGCCGGCATCAGGATCTTCATGAATTCCGAGGGCTGGAAGCGGATCACCCCGGGGATGTTGATCCATCGGGTCGCGCCCATGGCGTTGTGACCCATGATGTCCACCACCAGCAACAGCACCACCCCGATCACATAGCCGAGCGGCACCCAGCGTGCCATGAACCGCGGCTCGAACTGGGCAATGATGATCATCGACACCAGACCGATGCCGAACGACGTGGCCTGTTTGGCCAGCAGATCCCAGCTCTTGCCACTGGCCGAATACAGCACGAACAGGCTGCCGGCCGCCAGGATCAACAACAGCACCAGCAACGGGCCGTCGATATGCAAACGTTGCAACAGCGTCGCCCGGCGACGCATCACATCCTCGCTGGAGAGCATGCGATCGAAATTATTCATCACGGGCCGTAGCCTCCGCACTGATAGGGCTGGCGTATTCGGCTTTCAACCGTCCGTCCTGATCCAGCAGCCAGGCATCCATGACCTGCCGCACCACCGGTGCCGCGACGCCGGAACCGGACTCACCGTTCTCGACCATCACCGACACCACGATTTTCGGGTCATCCGCCGGCGCGAAACCGACGAACAGGGCGTGGTCGCGGTGGCGCTCCTGGACCTTGGAGCGGTCGTATTTCTCACCCTGCTTGATCGCCACGACCTGGGCCGTACCCGACTTGCCGGCGATCCGGTATTGCGCGCCGATCGAGGCCTTGCGCGCGGTGCCTCGGGCACCGTGCATTACCTGCTGCATGCCGTGGTTGACCTTGTTCCAGTCCGACGGGTCGCGCAGGATGATGTCCGGCATCGGATTTTCATCCTTCGGCTTCTCGCCTTCGATGGTCTTGGCCAGATGCGGGCGATTCCATACGCCCTTGTTGGCCACCAGCGCCGTGGCCTGGGCCAGTTGCAGCGGGGTCGATTGCATGTAGCCCTGGCCGATCCCGAGAATCAGGGTTTCGCCGGGGAACCACGCCTGACGCCGGGTCGCGCGCTTCCACTCGCGGGACGGCATAAGGCCGGGGGATTCTTCGAACATGTCCAGCGAGACCTTCTGGCCGATCCCGAACTTGTTCATGTAGGCCGACAACCGGTCGATGCCCAGCTTGTGCGCCAGATCATAGAAGTAGGTGTCGTTGGACCGCATGATCGCCGTGTCGAGGTCGACGAAGCCGTCCCCGGTACGGTTCCAGTTGCGGTACTTGTGGTCGTAGTTGGGCAGCATGTAATAACCGGGGTCGAACACCCGGCTCGACGCCGTCACCACGCCCGCGTCGAGACCGGCAATCGCCACTGCCGGTTTGATCGTCGAGCCCGGCGGGTAAAGACCGCGCAGCACGCGGTTGAACAGCGGCCGGTCAATCGAATCGCGCAGCTCGGCGTAAGCCTTGAAACTGATGCCGGTGACGAACAGGTTCGGGTCGAAACTCGGTTGACTGACCATCGCCAGCACTTCGCCGGTTTTCGGATCGAGTGCCACCACCGCACCACGTCGACCGCCCAGCGCGGCCTCGGCGGCTTCCTGCAATTTGATGTCGAGGCTCAGGACAATGTCCTTGCCCGGCACCGGATCGGTACGCTTGAGCACACGCAGGACCCGGCCACGGGCGTTGGTCTCGACCTCTTCGTAGCCCACCTGACCGTGCAGCTCGGCTTCGTAGAAGCGCTCGATGCCGGTCTTGCCGATGTGGTGGGTGCCGCTGTAATTGACCGGATCGAGGGTCTTCAGCTCTTTCTCGTTGATCCGCCCCATATAACCCACCGAGTGCGCAAAATGCGCGCCCTGCGGGTAGTGACGCACCAGTTGCGCGACCACTTCGACGCCCGGCAGGCGGAACTGATTCACTGCGATCCGGGCAATCTGTTCTTCGGTCAGCTCGAACAGGATCGGCACCGGCTCGAACGGCCGGCGGCCCTGGCGCATGCGCTTTTCGAAGATCACCCGGTCTTCCGGCGTCAGCTCCAGTACCTCGACGATCACGTCGAGCACCTGCTGCCAGTCGCCGGAACGCTCGCGGGTCATGCTCAGGCTGAAGCTCGGACGGTTGTCCGCCACCACCACGCCGTTGCGGTCAAAAATCAGGCCACGGGTCGGCGGGATCGGCTGAACGTGAACCCGATTGTTTTCCGACAGCGTCGAGTGATAGTCGTACTGAATCACCTGCAGGTAATACAGCCGCGCAATCAGCACGCAGATCAGCGCCACCACCGCAATTGCGCCGAACACGACGCGACCACGCACCAGACGGGCGTCTTTTTCGTGGTCCTTGATGCGGATCGGCTGAGACATGAGGGCGGATTACTTGTGGTAAGGGTGGCCGGACAGCACGGTCCAGGCACGATACAACTGCTCGCCGATGAGGATGCGCACCAGCGGGTGCGGCAGCGTCAGCGGCGACAACGACCAGCGCTGATCCGCGCGGGCACAGACTTCCGGCGCCAGCCCTTCCGGGCCACCGACCATGAAGTTGACCGTGCGCGAGTCCAGGCGCCAGCGATCGAGTTCGACCGCCAATTGCTCGGTGCTCCACGGTTTGCCATGAACTTCGAGGGTGACGATCCGCTCGTTCGGCCCGACCTTGGCCAGCATGGCTTCGCCTTCCTGACGGATGAAGCGGGCCACGTCGGCATTCTTGCCACGGGTATTGAGCGGAATTTCCACCAGTTCCAGCGCCAGCTCGGACGGAAGACGCTTGGCATATTCATGCCAGCCTTCTTCCACCCACTTGGGCATGCGTGAACCGACGGCGATCAGGCGCAGTCGCACAGCAATCCCTTACAGCTGGTCTTTGTTGAGCTTGGTGAAATGCTCGTGGGTGTTTTCCGGGCTGTGGTGCTTGGCGTCCGCCGCACGGCTTTGCTCGGCACCGGCCCACAGGCGCTCCAGGTCGTAGAACTGACGAGCCGAGGCGGTCATCATGTGCACGATCACCAGGTCCAGGTCCAGCAGCACCCAGTCGCTGTCGCCCTTGCCTTCTTCGCCCAGCGGCCTGGCACCCTGCTTTTTGACCTCTTCGCGAACCTTGTCCAGCATCGCGTTGATCTGACGGTTGGAAGTACCGGTGGCGATGATCATGTAGTCAGTGATGCTCTGCTTGTCGCGCACATCGATGATCTGGATGTCCTGGGCCTTGACGTCTTCCAGGGCTGCAACGGCCACCTTGACCAGCTCGTCGCCCTTAAGTGGTTCGTTGGTGTTGACCGGCTCTGGCAGCGGGGCGCTCTTGAATGTGCCTTTGCGCTTTACTTTGGTTTGGTCTTTGTCAGTCATATAAAACTCGTTTTGCTCATATATTCGGCGGCTTGGCGACACGTGGATTCGTATCAGTGAAGCACGCCTTGTTCAGTTCGACGCACGGTACAGACCGTGCGCATCGATGTAGGCCAGGACCGCGTCGGGCACCAGGAAACGTACCGACTTACCGCTGGCCAGCAGTTGACGGATCTGGGTGGCGGAAACCGCGAGCGGTGTCTGCCAGACGAATGCAATCTGTCCGCTCGGCCCCTTCAGGGCCAGCGGGTCGCTCACCGAACGCGCTGCCAGCAGGTTGCGCAAGGCATCCGGCGGTTCGCTGTCGGCGTCCGGGCGCTGTAGCACCAGGATGTGGCAATGCTGGAGCAACTCTTCCCAGCGGTGCCAAGTGGGCAGGCCGCAAAATGCGTCCCAGCCCAGAAGCAGAAAAACCTGGGTCTCGTCGGCCATTTCGGCGCGCAGCGACTCCAGGGTATCGATGGTCCAGGACGGTTTGTCCCGCTGCAATTCGCGGGCGTCCACCACCAGCGGCGGCACACCGGCTACCGCACATTCAACCATTGCCAGCCGGTCCTGCGCCGACACTTGCGGCGTATCGCGGTGCGGCGGCCGGGCGCTGGGCATCATGCGCAGCTCATCGAGCCCCAGCGCTTCGGCGACTTCCAGCGCGCCACGCAAATGGCCGACGTGCACCGGATCGAACGTCCCGCCCAGTACGCCAATGCGCCGGGGACGGGATTTCTTGCCGGTTTTCGGCGCTTTCAGATCGAGGTCGGACAAGTCAGACCGTCGCCTGGCCGCGCAACTGGCCATCACCGACCACGATGTACTTCTCGCAGGTCAGTCCTTCCAGGCCCACCGGGCCACGGGCGTGCAGCTTATCAGTAGAAATGCCGATCTCGGCACCCAATCCGTATTCGAATCCGTCGGCGAAGCAGGTCGGGGTGTTGATCATCACCGATGCCGAGTCGACTTCGGCCACGAACTGCCGGGTGTCGGCGAGGTTTTCGCTGACGATCGAGTCGGTGTGGTGGGAGCCGAAATGGTTGATGTGTTCGATGGCCTGATCCAGGCCGTCCACCACACGGATCGACAGAATTGGCGCCAGGTACTCGGTGCTCCAGTCTTCTTCGGTCGCCGCTACGGCTTCGATGATCGCCCGGGTACGCTCGCAACCGCGCAGTTCGACGCCCTTTTCGCGGAACTGCTTCGCCATCGGCGGCAGGAAATCCTTCGCAACACTTTGATTGACCAGCAAGGTCTCCATCGCACCGCAGATGCCATAGCGGTAGGTCTTGGCATTGAAGGCGATGCGCTGGGCTTTCGGCAGGTCGGCGTGTTCGCTGACATAGACGTGGCAGATACCGTCCAGGTGCTTGATCACCGGCACCCGGGCGTCGCGGCTGATGCGTTCGATCAGGCCACGGCCACCGCGCGGTACGATCACATCGACGTACTCCGGCATGGTGATCAGCGCGCCAACGGCAGCGCGGTCGGTGGTTTCCACCACTTGCACCACGGCGGCCGGCAGCTCGGCTTCGGCCAGACCGCGCTGGATGCAGGCGGCAATCGCGCGGTTGGAATGAATCGCCTCGGAGCCGCCGCGCAGGATGGTCGCGTTGCCGGACTTCAGGCACAGGCTCGCAGCGTCGATAGTCACGTTGGGACGGGATTCGTAGATGATCCCGATCACGCCCAGCGGCACGCGCATCTTGCCGACCTGAATGCCCGACGGACGGAAGCTCATGTCACGGATCGCCCCGACCGGATCCGGCAGCGCTGCAACCTGACGCAGGCCGACGATCATGCCGTCGATGCGCGCCGGGGTGAGTTCCAGACGCTCCAGCAGTGCCGGCTCCAGACCGTTGGCGCGACCGGCGGTCAGGTCCTGCTCATTGGCTGCCGCAAGCTCGGCGCGGGCGGCGTCCAGCGCATTGGCGGCAGCCAGCAAAGCGCGGTTTTTCTGCGCGGTGCTGGCACGGCCGATGACGCGGGAAGCTTCGCGGGCGGCGCGACCCAATCGGGTCATGTAGTCAAGAACGGACTCAGTCATGGTCTGCTGGGGTCTTGGCAAAGAGGAAAGCGGCAGATTATAGCTGTCGCGTCCCGGGACTAACAGCGGTGACGGGCGGATGGTCGAAATGGACGGCGATTTGCCGACGTTCAGCAGAGATTAAGCCGCGAATTGTTATCATCACGGCCTCCTCCGCCTGGATAAACCCTGTTTGCCATGTCCAACCTGACCGTTCGCGCCACCTCCGCGCGCCAGCCTGTCGGCCTTGCGGATGCCTTTTTCGACCGTGACGCCCAGACGCTGGCCCGTGATCTGCTCGGCAAAGTCATCCGCCACCGCGTTGGCGATTTGTGGCTGAGCGCCCGAATCATCGAAACCGAAGCGTATTACTGCGAGGAAAAAGGCAGCCATGCGTCCCTCGGCTACACGGAAAAGCGTAAGGCTTTGTTTCTGGATGGCGGCCACATCTATATGTACTACGCCCGTGGCGGCGACTCACTGAACTTCAGTGCGCAGGGTCCGGGCAATGCGGTGCTGATCAAATCGGCCTATCCGTGGGTCGACGAGATCAGCGGCCCGGCCAGTCTGGCGCAGATGCTGCTGAACAACCCCGATGCTCAGGGTCGTCCGCGCCCCTCGCAGAAACTGTGTGCCGGGCAGACGCTGCTGTGCAAGGCGCTGGGGCTGAAAGTGCCGGTGTGGGATGCCAAGCGCTTCGACCACGAAATCCTGCTGGTGGAAAACACCGGCCCTGCGCCCACTCATGTGATTCAGACCACCCGCCTGGGCATTCCCCATGGCCGTGACGAGCACTTGATGTATCGCTTCGTCGATGCTGCCTATGCCCAGTGGTGCACGCGGAACCCGCTGCGTCGGGGTCAGGTCGAAGGTCGCGATTATTTTCTGCTGTGATTGCACACCCCTGCGGCACGCCGGCCAGGGACATCAATGAAATGGAGTGGTTTGTATGGGCCCATGGCTCGATAGCGTGACCGGATGGCTGGCCGCCAACCCACAATGGCTGGCGGCCGCGGTGCTCATTGTGGCGTTTGTGGAATGTCTGGCGATTGCCGGACTGATCGTGCCCGGCACAGTGCTGCTGTTCGCCGTGGCAGTGCTGGCCGGCAGCGGTGCACTGTCTTTGAGCGAGACCCTGTTGCTGGGCTTTCTCGGCGGGATTCTCGGCGACGTGATTTCGTATTTCCTCGGCCGTCACTTCCACCAGAACATCCGGCGTCTGCCGGGCCTGCGCCATCACCCGGAATGGATGGCCGGCGCGGAAACCTATTTCCAGCGCTACGGCATCGCCAGCCTGTTGGTCGGGCGCTTCATCGGCCCGTTACGCCCGATGTTGCCAATGGTCGCCGGCATGTGCGACATGCCCTTCCCACGCTTCGCCGCCGTCAGTCTGCTGGCAGCAGCAGGCTGGAGCCTCGCGTACCTGTTGCCGGGCTGGGCTACCGGGGCGGCGATTCGCCTGCCCTTGCCGGAAGGTTTCTGGCTACAGGCCGGGATCGTCGCCGGCAGCATCGCCGTCATGGTCGGCCTGAGCGCCAACAGCAGCCTGCGCCGTCATCGCCGGGCGACGATCTGGATCAGCAGCATGAGCCTGCTGATCCTGATCGGCCTGTTCATCGGCTACCCGTATCTGAGCGCCCTCGATCAGGGCGTCATGACCCTGGTGCAGGAACATCGCCGCCCGGCGCTGGATGAAGTGGCGGTGGTGTTCACCCTGATCGGTGAATTCCGCAACATGTTGCTGTTCAGCGCCCTGCTGACTGCGCTGCTGTTGCTGTGCCGTCAGTGGCGCCATGCCATTTTCGTGGGCGGCACCCTGCTCGTCACGGCCCTGGCCAACACCGGAACCAAACTGTTTTTCGCCCGGGTACGCCCGGAAGTACTGACCGATCCGCTTACCAGCTACAGCATGCCCAGCGGCCATGCGTCCGGCTCGTTCGCGCTGTTCCTGGCCCTGGCCGTACTCGCCGGACGCGGGCAACCGCCAAGGCTGCGACTGACCTGGCTGCTGATCGGCTGCATTCCGGCACTGGCGATTGCCCTGTCGCGGGTGTATCTGGGCGCCCACTGGCCGACGGATGTGCTGGCCGGCGCCATGCTCGCAGCCTGCGTATGCGCCGCCGGGCTCTGGCTCAGTCAACGGCAAACGCCGCTCGGCGCCATGCCGCAAAAAGTCTGGTGGCTGGTGCTGCCGGCGCTGGTCGCCCTGTTCGGTTTCTTCGTGCTGCGACACTTGCCGCATACATTGCTGCGCTATTCGTACTAGGCAGCAGAAGAAACCGGCGAAGGGTTGATCCTCAGGATGAACGACACGTTTTCGGCGTCGTACGCATTGTGGCCGGTGTCGTTCGGATTCTGATCGAGGAAGTACCGCAGACCTTGCTTCGTTGCATGTTGAAAAAGTCTTTTCTGTTTCTCGACACTGAACAACGCCACAGAAACCGGATTGGAAGGAAAGTCACCAAGGTCTTTCAACTTTCCCGCATAGGTCTCCACTTCGAAGTAACTGCCGACATCCTTGTCCAGAACAAGATGCCGGTTTTTCTGGTCCAGGCGTACCCGCCAATCGAAATAACGACCGGCCGTCTTGACGTTGAGGGAGTAGCGCCCCCGAGATTCCGGTACAAACTCGAACAATAGCGGTTCGGCATCATCATGGTCCGCGAGTGTCACAATGCGTGATGCAACTTCATCACCCAGAGAAATTTCTGCTTCCAGTCGCTGCCCCGTGGTAATTCGCGAATACTTCAAACGACTTTCCATCACCTGATAATTAATAACCAGAGGAAGACCACCCGAAAAAAGATGCCCCGTAAACTTGATACTTTCCGAATCAGACATATAGCAACTCTCTCACCATAAAAAGTAAATCAAATAACGTCAGCAAGTCATTTGACTGCGGTAGACATAGTGGCACTCAACACACTTTTGACACGTTTGCGCTTGCGCCGCTCAAGGATCATCGAATCCGCGTAATAACCTGCATTCCTGATGATGGTATCGGTGTTCTGATCAACACCAGCGTGCTTGAAAATATACTTTCCGGCGATATCGTCCCAGAAGGCCCACTCATCTTCGTAAATTGTCATTTCGCTCTCCTTTGCGATCTACCCGCCCTGGCGGAAAAATCAAAAACTAGATGAATAGCGACTGACAAACAACCTGCAGCCACTTTCAACACAATACAAAAAACAACAACACAATCCGCAAAACATTAACAACTGAACAGCACTGCACTTCATGTCAGATTCTTTCTGACATTTCACTGAAGAGCATTGATCTTGGCCAAACCTTTCATATCCAGCACAGAAACTATTCTTACAGCCCAACTTACAATTTCCGACATTACTGACACTTCTCTTTCATCTCCCGAAGCCTCGCTCAAAACATCGGGAAAATCCCCCACCCTGCGAGACGTGGACAAACTGTTCGGACCACTGCGTTTTGGTGAAATAACGGCCAGTCGCCAGACACTGGCGTCCTTGGGAGCGCAGATCAACGGCCACGCCATCAGCGCGGCCAACACCTACTTCCCCGCGCCTGACCAGTCCTTTACCGACGGACTGGCTTTTGACCCGTTACAGGTTGAGCAGCGAATCAGATCGGTCGACAGCCAGGAGCGCCAGCACGTACCGGAGCTGCTCTATGAAATCGTCACGCAGCGCTCACCCGATGCCCCACCGCTGATGCGCGAAATGCCAGCGGGCGATGCAGCAGATCCGATGAACCGGATCAATCGATTGCTGACCGCCACCCAGCGCCTGGACATCCGCCGAAGCCCGTTGACGGAAAACCTGCCGACCTGGATCGACAAAGGCAAAAGTCGCGGAATGACCGGCATGGGCGTCGGAATGCAGGCTTACGGACTGTACAGCGCTTACATGGGTGCCCTTGAGGCAGTCAAAAAAGGAGAGATGGGTGAGTTTTGGCTCAATGTCGGCGGCGGCGTGTCAGAAATTCTCTCCCTTGGAGTCGAATACGCACTTGGCAAAAGCGGCGAAAAAATGATCCGCCTTGGCTATGAGACATTCGAGAAATTCGCCAAGACCTCCACAGGCAAGTGGCTCAGCCGCGGGGCGGGGCTGATCGCCAGCGCGATCACACTGCCCTTCGATATCTATACCGCCATCAAGTCGTTCAACGATGCCGCCAAGGCCAAAGGCAAGGAGGCACAGGATCTTTACGTCGCCGGCGGGTTGAGCGTGTTCAGTGGCGCGTTGTCGCTCGCTCTTGGCTGCGCAGCACTGATGGGCTTCCAGGCTGCCGGCCCGGTGGGAATCGCCGCAGCCGCATTGATGATTGTCGGCGCCAGAGTCTATGGCGCCGCCAGGATGGTCGACGACATCGACGACTACATCGAACTGACCGTGAACGAGCGCTGGCGCGCCGGCTGGTTCGCATTCACCGGCCAGCAGCAGGATCAGGCGATGATGGATCGCTACCTGATCGCCAAGACCACCAGCGACTACGCCAAAGCCCTGAAAACACGCAGTCTCAGCTGGCTCGACAATGAGTTGAAGGAGAGTGTCGATGCCATCGTCGATGGCCGCTACGAAGTCAAGCTGCAACCCACCCGCGTCTATCGCTACCAGTGGGACACCAGCAAGGGCGAAGCGCCCTACAAGATCGAGAACCTGCCGGTTACTCAGGAAATCGACGACACCTACGACGCAAGGAAAGGACTGCCGGTCGCTGACAATCTCATCACCAAGGGCGTCATCCATCCTGACAAAGGTGTTTTCTGGAGTTTGGGCGGTGGTCACGACACGGTGCAGGGCGTGAAGGACAAGCCGAACTTTTTCAGTTACTCCACCGGCAGAAAAGCCCTGAGCGGCGGCGACAAGAATGACTCGTTTCTTTTTCAGTCGGCATCGGAAAATCTTTCAAGCGATCCGATCAGAGCCAGCGAATTGTCGGGTGGTGAGGGCATCGACCTGCTGTGGCTTCAAGGCAAGCACCGACACGAAGACCATGTAGCAGAGCCACCACGGCACAAGGGCTATGACGTCGACCTGAAAAACGGCACGCTGTCCCTGCTGCCCATGAACCCGGCGCAAGAACCCGTACTGCACTCGACACTCAGCTCCATCGAAAAAGTCGAGACCCTTGCCGGCGCGATCAATCGCGTGACGGGCTCCGATCAGGCCGACACCATCGCTGCCAACGGCAATGATCACATCGAAGCCGGCGCCGGGGACGACCTTGTTTCCGTGCGCGGTCTGCGTGCGGTCGTCGATGGAGGCAGCGGCAACGACGTCTACTATCTGGACCCGAGCAGTCTCAAGGTATCCATACGCGAAGACGGCAAGGAACCGAGCAACGTTTATCTGGGCGTGACTCTGGAAGCCATCCAGCGCTGGTTCATCCGCAATGAAAGCATGGTCATCGAATCACTGCGCGCCGATGATTTCCGAACGCCCCTGCGTGAGCTGACGTGCGAGGCGGTCTACCGGAACCTCGACGGCAAACGCGCGCTGCAAAATGACAAATGGGTGTTCATCACTCAGGACGGCTACCACCTGCAGCCGATCTGGCCAGAGATGATAGAGGAGTCGGGCGATCTGCCCCTGAGCGTCGTCATCCTCAGCGCCGGCACCGCCAAAGCCTCGCCGGTACAGGTCAACGATCGCCCTTATCGCCTTTCGGACAAACCGCTCTCGAACTACTTCGTCAGCCGCCAGAGCCGACACACCATTCTGATGGCGCCACAGAATGACAAACCCGCCCACAGTACGTTGTATGTCGACTACGACAGCACTGAAATCAACGAAGTCCGCGCCATCTATACGGTTACAAAAACGACGCACGGAGCCTTCACGTTTCTTTCCTATACAAACATGCACTTCGACCTCACGTTCAAACAGGGCGGCGGCATGCTTTCACTGCACGGAGCCGTCAGAGAAAGTCCCGGCCGCAAAACCGACAGAGGCGCCGGGATCATGGCCTCCGGCTGGCAACTGAACCATTCTCTGACGCTGGTCATGCGTGACAGCACGTCCTATCGGCTCGACTACCCCTACAACTCATACTTCAATGACGCCCGCCATCCTGGCTATACCAGCGTGCAAAGCCCGACCTCCTTGCGTGAACGAGCGGGCCGCTACATTTTCGTCAGGCCCTCGGTCGAAAAGCGCCAGCTGAAGACAACCGCGCAACGGGTCGAATTCAGGAATGCCGAGCACAACGCAACGTACTGGCTGGAGGGACGCTCCTCCACCTACGAGTTGTTGCCTGCCAGCCATACCTCCATTCGCCTGTCGACAGCGCAAGCGGATGCCCGCGTCACGGGGTCTTCCACCTGGCACATTCACACGCAACATCTTCAGGAACAGATCAACCGACGCGACCTTGTCATCAAGGACAATCTGCTGAAGATCGGCAGCATTCAGTTTCATCTGCCGGACAGCAACGATCCGACACTGCCAATTGAAACCATCGAGGTCATGATTTCTTCCGGCAACTGTTATCGCGTCAATGCCTTGTTCGAGCTGATTGGTCTGTATGCCGTCGACGCCCGGAGCTATCCGTCGATTGAAGCGATTGCCCGGGATATTCAGGATCATCACCAACGTGACGAACTTGAAACCATTCAGGTAAAGGTCCGCAACATTCGCCTGCTCGACATGTCTCCCGGCAAGATTATCTACAACCCCGAAACCCGCATCTGGAGTACAGAAGAAGCTCCATCGCGCTCGATTCCGATCGGGCATCTGATTATTGTCAAGGAATGACACCATGCGACCAAAATCACCCTCCTCGTCCACTCCGCCACGCGTCAACACGTCCTCGGACCCGGACACTCAAGCGCCCCGATTGCGAACGCCGGCACCAGAATTGCACCCGCCACATTCATCGTCCAACCCGGCCGTTTCACGAAACATCAACCCGGCAAACACGCCTTCAGGTCCGGCAATACCCGAACCACCCCGGATCGACATCTCGGATTTATCGGACCTTTCGCGAGCAACGGCGAGCGGACTGAGCAGTTACCTGTTGAAACCGGCAATGCTGCGTAACATGCAGCCTGCCAACGAAGAAGGCCTGCGCTACATCGTCGGCCGTAAATTCGTCGATGTGAAAGACAGCGGAACGGTGTATGTGGAGTTCGACACGGACCTGAACACTTACCGGGCCATGGATCTGTACAAAAAGCTTGCGCCCGGTCCGGCCCTCTACAGAAACGCCGGGGAATCGACCTGGAGCCCGTCCAGTCCGCTGGCGCGACCGCATGCGGCAGACACTGCCGGCGATCCGGGAGCAACGCGTAAACAATCTTCTCCCGAACCTCTGCCGGCACAGTGGAGGGCAGCCACCGCTGAATTGCTGAATGGACATTTCATGCGGCTGCATCCACAGATGACTCACGGAGAAAGAGTCATGCTGCTACGTACCTATAATCTTTCACCGCTGCAGCACGTAAGGTTGCGCGACGACCTGAATGCCAATCCGCTAAAGGTTCCCGCCTGGGCGGAAAGTCACAAGCTGCGATCTCTGGATAGCAATGACCCGACCCGCTTCGACGAACTCCATCGGGAAATCGAACCGCTGCTCCTGCCCTTGAGAAACGGCAAGCTCGCACTTTACGATCTGTACGATTTCGATGAAAGTGTCAGCCGCCAGTTTCTCGACGCATTCCTTGGCAAGCTGGGCTATTTACGCAACATCAATGACAGCCTGTATCGCACGGATATCCCTGCGCTGTTCCGGGCTGACGAGCGTACGCCCTTCGAGTTCTACAACGATGGCCGGATGCTGCCCCGTCTGAAGCACCCTCGTGGCGCAACGACGGAAAAACCGATCAGCGCCACGGTCAGCCTCAAGCTGGTCAAGGGATACGCCGGCCGGGGAACCGAATCTCCCGATCCGGAGTACCTGCGCTACAACAGTCAGAGAAACAAATACCCCGGCAAAAAACCTGGCGAGCCGGATGTGGAATCGGGTGAGTCGGACAACGAATGGTCCGACGTCTCGGATATGGATCTGGATGACGAGCGGAACTACGCAACAATCCGGCACAACCAGCAATTCGTCTTTGCCTATATCCTCGACACTCGGAGGATGGAAGTCGTACTGCGAGAGGAAAATCACTTCCTCAATGACGCAGCAACGAGGAAAGGCACCTGGTTTCCCGATGACGAACTTGAAGCACTGATATCGACTTCGAAGCGGGGTATCGATTCGCAGCGCCTGTGGCTGCTCGATTCAACGTTCACTCGGGCAGCTAAGGTCGATGACATTGGCGAGCAGGCAGAATTCGGCAACTCCATTGAAGAGCGCACCCACAGTGGGGCATTCAACCGGCATGAGTATGACGCCCTGATCGACAAGGTTGCCCGTGCAGGCAAACCGATATTGATACTGGATCAGGGCAAGGAGTGGTTCGCCAACGACATCGTCTGGCCCGAATAACCGGGCCGAGTCTCAAGCGAACAACTCGCCCTGCAACTCGTCGAGCAGCGCCTGGATCGCATCCAGTCGCTGCTGCGGGTTGTCGAGTTGCAGCAGGTCGATCTTGTCTTCCTCGGCGAAGGGCAGCAGATAGGCCAACTGATTGGCCAGCGACTGCTGCCCCGCCGCTTCGATGCCCATGTTCAGCGCCTCGACCATCGGGTGTTCGGCCAGGGCCTTGAGCAGCGCCACCAGATCGGCGTCTTCATCCTGCAACGGTTGCTCGGGCTCTTCGTCAAGCCACTCGACCTCGGCGACGATCAACTGATCGCGCTGGACTTCGGTGCGCTGCACGATGAAGCGCCGTCCGCCCTGCACCCGGATGCCCAGCAGTCCGTTGTCCTGCTGCTGGAAATCGGTAATTCGCGCTTCGCAGCCGACCATGGCGAAACCTTCCGGCGCGACGCCGACTTCGCTACCTTCAAGGATGCACACCACACCGAACCCGCCGCCCTGTTTCATGCAGCGGCCGATCATGTCCAGATAGCGCGCCTCGAAGATCTGCAAATCCAGATTGCAGCCGGGAAACAGCACCGTGTTCAGCGGAAAAAGCGGCAGACTCATAGACATTTCCTTACACCACCATCGACACCGCCAACGGCAGGAACACCGCCGTGGCCACGCCCATCAGACTCATCGCCAGCGCCGCGAAGGCGCCGCACTCATCGCTTTCCTGCAACGCCACCGAGGTGCCGACCGCATGTGCCGTCATGCCCAGCGCCATGCCGCGTGCCTCGGGGCTGTGCACGCCCAGGCGAGTCAGCAGCGCCGGACCGAAGATCGCGCCGATGACCCCGGTGATCAACACAAATACCGCCGCCAGTGCCGCGACACCGCCGATCTGCTCAGCCACCAGCATGGCGATCGGCGAGGTCACCGATTTGGGTGCCATGGTCATCAGGATCATGTGATCGGCACCGAACCACCATCCCAGCGCCACGCCCATGCCCGTGGCGACCACGCCGCCTATCACCAGCGTAGTAAAAATCGGCCAGAACAATTGGCGGATGCGCCGCAGATTCAGATACAGCGGCACCGCCAGCGCGACGGTTGCCGGGCCCAGCAGAATACTGAGGATTTCCGTGCTCTTGCGGTACTCGGCGTAAGTCAGACCGCAACCAACCAGTACGCCAATCACCAACAGCATCGAGACCAGCACCGGTTGCAGAAAGATCCAGCGGGTTTTCTCGAACGCCGCCAGCACCAGTTGATAAGCGCCCAGGGTGATGCCGATGCCGAACAGCGGGTGGTGAATCACCGACGCCCAGGCACCTTGCCAGTCGAACAGCATCAGGATTCCTCCGAATGCGGCGCATGACGCTTGACCAGGCGCTGCATCAGCACGCCAGCAAAGGCCATCGACAGAATCAGCGAGACCACCAGCGCCCCGACGATGGCCCAGAAATCCGCGGCAATCGCCGTGGCATACACCATCACGCCCACCGCTGGCGGCACCAGCAGCAATGGCAGATAACGCAACAGACTGCCGGCGGCAAGATTCAGCGGTTCGCCGACCTCACCGCGCACGATCAGGAATACCAGCAACAGCAAAAGGCCGATGATCGGCCCCGGCAGCACCGGCAACAGCAAATGATTGAGAGCCGTGCCGAGCAATTGAAACAGCACCAGCCACGTCAGGCCGCGTAGCAACATCCGTCATCTCCGTCTTACTTTCCAACCTGCAAGTCGTCGGCATTATAAGCACGCCTGCGCTATGGATCGGCATTCGCCAAAAGCATGGTCGGTTGACCTGAGCAAATCGCCATGATGATCTACAGTGGTTCGCAGGGCGGTCAAATCCCCCACCTGAAAAACTATAAAACCGATGAACCCAAGGAGAGTCTCAATGCCCTATGTTCCAGTTGCAGAGCTCAAAGATTATGTCGGCAAGGAACTCGGACGTTCCGAATGGCTCACCATCGATCAGGAGCGCATCAACCTGTTCGCCGAAGCCACCGGGGATTACCAGTTCATCCATGTCGATCCGGTCAAAGCCGCGCAAACGCCATTTGGCAGCACCATTGCACACGGTTTTCTGTCGTTGTCGCTGATCCCCAAACTGATGGAAGACATCCTGGTCCTGCCGCAAGGCGTGAAGATGGTGGTCAACTACGGTCTGGACAGCGTACGTTTCATCCAGCCGGTCAAGGTCAACTCGAAGGTCCGGCTCAAGGTCGACCTCGGTGAAGTGACCGAGAAAAAACCTGGCCAGTGGCTGCTCAAGGCCACCGCCACCCTGGAGATCGAAGGCTCGGACAAACCGGCCTACATCGCCGAACCGCTGTCGCTCTGCTTCGTTTAAGCGCCTGGATGCGAAGCGGCTCACGCTGTTTCGCATCCGCTCCTCCCCGCCGGCTGTATAAGGTCACATAGCTGCGGCATACTCGGTCGCCTAATTGCCCGGATCCCGCCATGCGCTCATTCGCTCCTCTTGCTCCCCTTGCCTTGACCCTGTTGCTGGCCGCGTGTGGCGACGGCGAATCACTCTTGCCGCCGGATGCGCGTCTGCCCGACGGCGGCCGCTATCGCGGTGAACTGGTCGATGGCTTGCTGCAAGGTCAGGGCCGGGTCGACTACCCCAACGGCAGCTGGTACGCCGGGGCGTTCGACAAGGGGCAATGGCACGGCCAGGGCGAATGGCACGGCAGCAATGGCGAGGTCTATCGCGGCAACTTCCAGCAAGGGCTGTTCGACGGCCAGGGCACGCTGACCACCACGGCCGGCAGCTACACCGGTGGTTTCAAGCTGGGCCGGCGCGACGGCGAAGGCACCCTCAAAGAAAATGCGATGACCTATCGCGGCGAATTCAAGGCCGACCAGTATTCCGGGCTCGGCCGTCTCGAGCTGGATGACGGCAGCTCCTATCAGGGCCAGTTCGCCCACGGCAAACCCAATGGCGAAGGCCAGCGCGGCGATGCCAGCGGCAATCAGTTCACCGGCCACTTCGTCAACGGCCAGCTCGAAGGCAACGGTACATTCAACAGTGCCGACGGCGACATCTATGTCGGCGGCTTCAAAAACAATCAACTGCACGGCAAGGGCCGCTACGAAAACGCCGATGGCGATGTCTGGCTCGGGCAGTTCAAGGAAGGCGCGCTGACCGGCAAGGGCGAACTGATCGGCGCCGACGGCAGCCACTACATCGGCTATTTCAATGACTGGCGCTTCAGCGGTCAAGGCCGGCTGAACCTGGCCGATGGCAGTTTCTACGTCGGCGGGTTCGACAGCGACAGCTATTCGGGACGCGGCACCCTGGTGCTCACCGATGGCAGCGTGCTCAGCGGCACCTGGATCAACGGCCAGCGCGTGCGCGATGCCGACGGCAAGTTGCTGCCCGACACCCTCGAACTCGGCCTGCTGGCCCAGGGTCGCCTGCTCGACGAGGCGCTGGCCAATGTGCCGGCCTCGACCCCGGCAGTGGAGCTGTACACCCTGACCCTCGGCGGCGACGGCAAACAAAGCGTGTTCCTGCGCGAATCCGATTACGTGGCCAACATGCTCACCAGCCGTTTCGGCGCGTTTGGCCAGATTCGCCTGGTCAATCATCGCGACCACCTCGGCGACCGGCCCATGGCCACCCGCGAAAACCTGCGCCGCGCAGCCCAGACCCTGGCCGAACGCAGCGGCCCGGAAGATCTGGTTTTCATCTACCTGAGCAGCCACGGCACCGCCGAGCACGAACTGGTGCTCGATCAGCCGCGCATGGAACTGGCCGACCTGCCCGCCGATGAACTTGCCGCCGTGCTGGCGCCGCTAAAGAACCGCGACAAGATCATCGTCATTTCCTCGTGCTATTCCGGGGGTTTCATTCCGGCGCTGAAGGATGAGCGCACGCTGATCATGACCGCCGCGCGCGCCGACCGCGTGTCGTTCGGTTGCTCCGAGGAGGCCAACTTCACCTACTTCGGCGACGCCCTGTTCGCCCAGGCCCTGAACCAGACCGACGACCTGGAGCAAGCCTTCAAACTGGCCAAGGCCACCGTCGCCGAGCGCGAACTGGCGGACAACTTCGAGGCCTCTGAACCGCAGATCTGGGCACCGAAAACCGTGCTGGCACACTGGCAACTGCTGCGCAAACAGCAAGCGAGAAAAGCCTTGCAAAGTGCTGCGTTGAACGACGGAGCAACAAAGAGCAACTAAGCTGAACAGTATCAAGGGAGAGACACTATGTACTTGACGCCTCAGCATGTCCTGCTTGCCGGAGCCACCGGACTGACCGGTGAACATCTGCTCGACCGTCTGCTCAACGAACCGACGATCAGCCGCGTCCTTGCCCCCTCACGCCGGCCGCTGGCTGAACATCCGCATCTGGAAAATCCGGTCGGCGATCCACAGACCTTCCTGCCGCAACTGTCCGGTCGGGTCGATATCGCCTATTGCTGCCTCGGCACCACCATCAAACAGGCCGGCTCCGAAGAGGCGTTCCGCGCCGTGGATCTGGACATGGTGGTGGCATTCGCCAAGCGCGCCCGGGAAATGGGTGCACGCCACCTGATCGTGATCAGTGCCCTGGGGGCCGATCGCCGGTCCTCGGTGTTCTACAACCGGGTCAAAGGCGAGATGGAATACGCATTGCGCGCGCAGGACTGGCCGCAACTGACCATTTGCCGACCTTCCCTGCTGCTCGGCGAACGCAGCGAGCCGCGCCTGGGCGAGCAGCTTGCCGCGCCGTTCTCCAAATTGATTCCCGGCAAATACCGCGGCATCGAAGCCTGCCAACTGGCCCGTGCCATGTGGCGCCTGGCACTGGAAGAGCAGGACGGAGTACGTATCGTCGAATCGGATGAGCTGCGCAAACTCGGCAAGTGATTTCGCGCATGAAGCAGTTCAACGCAGATCCAGACCATCATCTTTCAATGAAGTCAGAGGATCCGGTGTTGAACTGCTCTCTGAAATGAGCCGAATCGATTCGACAACCGCGCCCTATCTATCTACCACACGCCCCTCCCCCTTCATGGATAACGTGCCCTCTGGCACACCTGCATCCGTCATGTCGTCATCGGACGGCCCCCGACAGCAGGTAATCAATGAAAGGACGCCTGATGGCACCCAAAAAGACCACACCGAAAGGCACCCGCGCCCCCGGCACTCCAGCCGATACATCGATCCCCCTGTCGACTCCGCGACTTGAGCGTCCAGGCCAGATCCGGCCTGCGGGGCCGGACGCCAATCCCTCCGGGCAACAGCATTCGACACAGCTGACCTCAAGCGAATCATTGCCCGGGTTACTGATCCAGGACCTGGCTCCCGCAGTCCGGGAGAGTACGTCCTCCGATAGCCTTCGCCCGGCCGAAAACATTCTTGAGTACGCGCTGCCACCACAGGAGCGAACGCTTTTGCCTGCCGTCATGACACAAGGATTGCGTATCTACCGGGGGCGTATTTACGCCGAGGTTCAATACACCTCGACCGGTACCGTCATGGTGGGCTGGGACGACGGCGCCGGAACCTATCGAGCCATGCGACCAAAGGAAGCACACCCCTCCGGCCCGGCCCTGCATTTCGACTCACAAAGCAATACCTGGCGAGTTGGCGAGCCACCCGAAACCGGCGTTCTGATCGAATCTACGGCCCATCGACCGGCAGTCAGCTCGCAGGACACGTCACAACAGACTCTTGCGCCCCTCACACAATCAAACACGCCACCGGTTTACATCGACACCCGGCATTACGTGTGGGACAGCGCCACGAATCACCACCACGGCTACGTGGTCATGCACCGGAAAATGCGGCTGGACGATTCCGTCGGACCTCGGTCGCACCACGCCTTCCGGGACGATAACGGATCGTTTGTCAGTGTTGAGCGGCCTGCTTATCCCATCGATCAGCCAGCCCGATTGCTGTCCGCCTGGACGGACCGCGACATCTGGAATCTCTACGGACTGCAAGGCACCGATATCACCCGCTTTCGCACCGAAGCCCACAGCACCGGCAAGAAGCCTCAGTGGGCCAGAGTCCGGCCAGACCGGATGGAAAACGTTTATCTGTATGACGAGCTTCGTCGCTGGCTGGGCCCGGACATGGATCGCGATATGTTCAACCGGCTTCTGGAGCATCAGAAACGCACACCCGCCGAGTGGGTGAAACACCTTGAATCGGTCTCCCTGCACCGCGCTCCAGCTGACCAGCAATCCCCGTTGCCGCAACGGTCGACAACCCAAACACACGTCCAGGAATCGCCGTTGCCACGCCAGCCAGACCCTGACATTTCCGAGACGAGGGACACCCCTGTGACGACGTACGGTGATCAGCGCCACTACACCTGGGATCTCGACAAGTCGAACTTTCACGGTTATGTCGAGATGCAGCGCAAACCTGGCCTGGATGACAGTCACGGACCGCTCACTCAACTGGCGTTTCGTGAAGGTGCCGGACTGATCGTCGTCAAAGCCACCGATTATTCGATCCATCAAGAGACCGTCCTGCGCCCCTTCTGGCGGGACGTCGACATCTGGAATCTTTACAGGATCGAAGGGCCCGACATCGTGCGCTTTCGTCGGGACGTTGCGCTTCATCAGAAACCGCCTGACTGGGTCAAACAACGCAAATACCCTTCCCGGCGCGAGAAACTGATCGACTACCTGAGGCTGTGGACCAATCCTGACTCACCGCTCAAATCACGAGAGCAGGTTCTCGCCCGGTTCCAGCCCTACAACCTCTCCGTCCAGCAACTGGCGAAATTGTGCAAGGAGTTGTCGCCAACCGGGCAGTTCAAGAATCTGATCAATGATGAGCTGCCCGGGTGGGTCAGGACTCATCAAGAACGCACCCGCCGGGTGACCAACGAAAAACTCTTCGATCCGTTTCTGCCGGAAATCCATGCAGAAATCATCCGACTGAGAAATCAGGGAGAAGGCACCAGCCTCTTGAAGGCCAGCCTGACCGATCCCTTCTTTCAAGGGCTGTTGCGCATCAGCGGCTTTAAACGCAACAAGCACAACTACCTGTACAGGACCGATACGCCCGCCATGTTCAAAGTGGATAACCGGACACCTTTCGAAATAGCCCGGCCCGCGGCCATGGTCCCACAGGCAATATCGGCAAGGGGTGCCACAAGCGAGATACCTGTCAGTGCAATGTTCAGCCTGAAGACCGCCATGGGCTTTGCGAATGAAACCATGGGAATAGCAGGCAAGGGAGCGCACCAGCCAGTCAGCGGTACCTCGACGCCCCCTGCTCAGCGCATCCAGTTTTGCTACCTGCTCGATACCCGCAACGTCGAGGTCGTAGCGGGGCAAGACAATCGCGTCTACAACCCGACGCGGCTCGAACGAAGCCCTGCGGACGGCACAACGTGGTTCCCGAGCATGAAGATGGAGGGCCATGTTTCGATGTCGTCGATCGGCTTCACGTCGAGACGCGTCTGGCTGGTCAACTCAAGCATGACTCGCGCGGCGACAGTGGAAGACATCCATTTGCAGGCGCTGACACGCGCCACTGGATCGGATCAGAACGCGGTTGACGCCATCGAAGCACGCACGCGGGCAGGGGAATTAAACCGGAATGAATATGACGAGTTGATCGATGACGTGGCGACAGCCGGAAAACGCATTATTGAGTTGCCGGCAGGACAGGACGTTTTCTCCAACCACATCGTCTTTCCGTCCGAAACGATCACGCTGTAGGACGTTTCAAAGGCTCGACCCTGCGTGGTCGAGCCTTTGATTTTTACAGTCCCCCAGTCGCCTGAAACCCTACACCGATCACCGTCAGCAGCGACAACGGCAACAGCAGCGTATCGAGCAGTGCGCTGGCCGGCAGATCCACTCCGGGATAGCTCGGGGCCTCGGCGCCGAACCGGTCCATCGCACAACAGCCACCGTTCATGGCGTACAAGTCCAGCCGCGTGCCGGAATACACCACCGGCGCGCCGGGCTTGGCGGCATCCAGCGTGCGCACCGTGGCGCAGCCGGTGAGTTGCAGCGCCAGGGCGATCGCCAGCAGCTTATTCATCGCTGCTCAGATGGTGTTCGCCCCAGCGCGGCAGCATGTCCTGGGGAATGCCCAGCAGATTGAGAATCCGCGCCACCACGAAATCGATCAGGTCATCGATGGTCTGCGGCTGATGATAGAAACCCGGCGAGGCCGGCAGGATGGTCACGCCCATGTTCGACAGCTTGAGCATGTGCTCCAGGTGAATGCTCGAATACGGCGCTTCGCGCGGCACCAGAATCAACTGGCGACGCTCCTTCAAGGTGACGTCCGCCGCCCGTTCGATCAGGTTGTTGCAGGCGCCGGTGGCGATGGCCGACAAGGTGCCGGTCGAACACGGCACCACCACCATCGCCGCCGGAGCGCCGGAGCCCGAGGCCACCGGCGACATCCAGTCTTCCTTGCCGTAGACCCGAATCTGTCCGGCGGCCGCGCCGGTGTATTCAGTGAGGAACGCCTGCATCATTTGCGGCTTGGCCGGCAGCGACACATCCGTCTCGGTGGCCATCACCAGTTGCGCGGCCTTGGAGATCAGGAAGTGCACCTCGCGATCCTCGCGCACCAGACAGTCCAGCAGGCGCAAACCGTACTGGGCGCCGGACGCGCCGGTCATCGCCAGCGTGATGCGTTCCGGGCCGCCGTCACGGGAAAAAGTGTTCATTTCAGCGCCTCGGCGAGTTTGCCATGCAGGCCGCCGAAGCCGCCGTTGCTCATGATCACCACATGGGTGCCGGGCTGGGCCTGGCTCTTCACGCGCTCGATGATGCCTTCCAGCGAGTCGCTGACAATCGACGGCACCGTGCACAGCGCGGCGGTGCCGGCCAGATCCCAGCCGAGGTTGGCCGGGGCGTACCAGATCACCTGATCGGCATCGACCACGCTGTCCGGCAGACCGTCACGGTGGGCGCCGAGCTTCATCGAGTTGGAGCGCGGCTCGATGATCGCGATCAGCGGCGCATCGCCGATACGTTTGCGCAGGCCATCAAGGGTGGTGGCAATCGCGGTCGGGTGGTGGGCGAAGTCATCGTAGATGGTGATTCCCCGTACTTCCGCGACTTTCTCCATCCGGCGTTTCACGCTCTTGAACGCGCTCAACCCGGCGATGCCCATCGACGGCACAACGCCGACGTGACGCGCCGCCGCCAGAGTGGCCAATGCGTTGGCGACGTTGTGCTGGCCGGTCAGTTCCCACTCGACCACGCCTTGGGGCATGCCTTCGAACATCACTTCGAACGCCGAGCCGTCGTCTTTCAGTAACTTGACCTGCCACTGACCGCCAGCACCGGTGGTTTGCACCGGGGTCCAGCAGCCCATCTCGATCACACGCTGCAGGGCCGGTTCGGTGGTCGGGTGAATCACCAGGCCTTCGCTGGGGATGGTTCGCACCAAATGGTGGAACTGCCGCTCGATGGCTGGCAAATCAGGGAAAATGTCGGCGTGATCGAACTCAAGGTTGTTGAGGATCGCCGTGCGCGGACGGTAGTGGACGAACTTCGAACGCTTGTCGAAGAACGCGCTGTCGTATTCGTCGGCCTCGATCACGAAGAACGGCGTGCCGCCCAGACGCGCCGACACCGAGAAATTCTGCGGCACGCCGCCGATCAGGAAGCCCGGGCTCATGCCGGCATGTTCCAGCACCCAGGCGAGCATGCTGCTGGTGGTGGTCTTGCCGTGTGTACCGGCAACCGCCAGCACCCAGCGCCCTTGCAGCACATGGTCGGCCAGCCATTGCGGGCCGGAGACGTACGGCAGGCCTTTGTTCAGCACATATTCCACTGCCGGGTTGCCGCGGGACATGGCGTTACCGATCACCACCAGATCCGGTGCCGGATCGAGCTGCGCCGGGTCGTAACCCTGGGTCAGCTCAATGCCCTGGGCTTCGAGCTGAGTGCTCATCGGCGGATAGACGTTGGCATCGGAGCCGGTCACGTGATGGCCCAGCTCTTTGGCCAGAACCGCCATCGAGCCCATGAAAGTCCCGCAGATACCCAGAATATGAATGTGCATAGTCGACCTCGTAAAACATGGCCGCAGGTTAGCGCAGGGAGGGGGAAATGGCACTCTTTAGCTGATCACCCGACATGATCGTTCCTACGCTCTGCGTGGGAATGCAGCGCAGGACGCTCTGCGTCCAAAAGCGGACGCTCTGTGTCCGGGGAGGCATTCCCACGCAGAGCGTGGGAACGATCAGCACGAAGATTCAGGCGGTTCGGGCAATCCCGTGCTTGCGCAGCTTTCTATAAAGCGTATTGCGACTGACGCCCAACTGCTGCGCCGTGTGGGTCATGTGCCAGCGGGTGTGCTCCAGGGCATTGAGCAAGGCCATCCGCTCGGCATCTTCCAGCGGATGCTCGGACGACGACTCATCGACCTTGACCAGGAGCGGCTGCACCTGCCGGAACATCGCGGGCAGATCATCGAGCCCGATCCGACCTTCATCGCACAACGCCGCCAGCGTGCGCAGCACATTGCGCATCTGCCGCACATTGCCCGGCCAGTTGAAACCCAGCAACGCCTGGCGCGCCGGCTCGTCGATCAGGATCGTTTCCCCGCCCGCCTCTTCGGCCAGCAGGAAATCCAGCAACTGCGACTTGTCACTGCGCTCGCGCAACGGCGGCAACGCGACTTCCAGCCCGTTGAGCCGGTAGTAAAGGTCTTCACGGAAACTGCCGTCGCCAACCCGCTCCAGCAGATTGCGGTGAGTGGCGCTGATGATCCGCACGTTGACCGCTTCCGGCTCGCCGCCGATCGGCACCACTTGCCGGTCTTCGAGCACTCGCAGCAGTCGGGTCTGCAAGGCCAGCGGCATGTCGCCGATTTCATCGAGGAACAGCGTGCCGCCATCGGCCTGCTGCAACTTGCCGCGCATGCCGTCCTTGCGCGCGCCGGTGAAACTGCCGCCGCGATAGCCGAACAGTTCACTCTCGATCAGGCTTTCGGGAATCGCCGCGCAGTTGAGGGCGACGAACGCCTTGCCGGCGCGCTGACTGGCGTTGTGCACAGCCTTGGCGAATGCCTCTTTGCCGGAGCCGGTTTCGCCGTTGATCAGCAGTGGCACGTCACGTTCGAATACCCGCAGCGACTTGCGAAAATCCGCCTGCAACGCCGCATCACCGAGACAAATACCTGCAAGACGTGGCGCTTGGACAAGCGCGGGAGCCGGCGCGGCCGGCAACGGCCGACGGGTTTCGCCGCGAAGCACCGCAAACAGATGCCGACCGTCACGGGTGCGCAACGGCCAACTGGCGCTGGCATTGGCACTGGCACGCCCGAGCAACTCATCCAGCGAACAATCGAAAAACGCCTCCACCGGTTTGCCCAGCAAACCACCGCGAATATGGCCGAGCAGGTTCAAGGCACTCTGATTGACCGCGCTGATCCGCCCTTCCCCGTCAAACGCCAGCAACCCTTCGCTGAACAGCCCGACAGACTCGGCCTGAAGATGAAAACGCAGCAACCATTGGTTATCGAAACAGCGCAGGAAATAGCAGCTCTCGATCATCTTCGCCGACAGATTGACCAGCGCCATGGTGTGGAACTGGCTCTGGCGCGAGACGTCATGCCGAGCCGAGGAAACATCGAGCACCGCCAGCAGCTCGCCGTGCGGGTCGAACACCGGGCTCGCCGAGCAGGTCAGGCCGGTGTGGCGGCCGCGAAAGTGTTCGTCTTGATGAATGGTCAGGGCCTGGCGCTCCACCAGGCAGGTGCCGATGCCGTTGGTGCCTTCGCAGGCCTCGCTCCAGTCGGACCCCAGCCACAGGCCGGCGCGTTCAAAGATCTTGCGTTCGGCGGGGGCGGTGACGCAGTTGAGGATCACCCCGCGCGCGTCGGTCAGCAGTACCGCGTGGCCGGCGCCGGAGAGCTGTTGATGCAGGCTGCTCATTTCATTGCCGGCGATCTGCAACACCTGTTGCAACCGTTCGCGGCTTTCAAGGACACGACCGTGTTCGAGCACGGTCGGCGCCATGGTCAGGGCCGGGTCGAGGTGATAGTCCTCAAGACAACGCAGCCACGAGCGGGCAATCGACGGGTCGGCACCGGGACCATGCAGGTGCGGTTTGCCCTGGGTGACGGTGAGAACCTGTTGGGCATGGCGACTCAAATGGTTGTCGTGCATTTCTTATTATTCTCCCCGAGGCTCATCGGCCCATGCGTGAAGTGGTGCCCAGCATCCTCCAGCCAACCGGTCTTTGCAATGCTGGCAAGACTGCCCGGTCACGGGTTGTGCCAGAAGCGGTACAAACTGTCACCCAAGCTGTACCGATAGCGTCACAGACGCTTGCCACTTGTCCGACGGGAATCGCGCAAGGCCTTGATTTGCCTGACCTGCACGGCAGTGGCCCGACCTTTGCTCTACGCTTATAGCAAGCGCTCATGCGCGTCTCTCTGATAAATACAACAGCCAAGGAGAACATCATGCGTTACGCTCACCCCGGTACTGACGGCGCCAAAGTCTCGTTCAAGAGCAAGTACGGTAACTACATCGGCGGCGAGTTCGTCGCGCCTGTCAAAGGTCAGTACTTCACCAACACCTCGCCTGTGAATGGCCAACCGATTGCCGAATTCCCGCGTTCCACGGCCGAAGACATCGAAAAAGCTCTTGACGCCGCCCATGCCGCTGCCGATGCCTGGGGCTCGACTTCCGCCCAGGCACGTTCGCTGATCCTGCTGAAAATCGCCGACCGCATCGAGCAGAACCTCGAAACCCTGGCGATCACCGAAACCTGGGATAACGGCAAAGCCATCCGCGAAACCCTCAACGCCGACATCCCGCTGGCGGCCGACCATTTCCGCTATTTCGCCGGGTGCCTGCGCGCCCAGGAAGGCAGCGCCGCCGAGATCGATGGCAACACCGTGGCCTATCACATCCATGAACCACTGGGCGTGGTCGGCCAGATCATCCCGTGGAACTTCCCGATTCTGATGGCCGCGTGGAAACTCGCCCCGGCCCTCGCCGCCGGCAACTGCGTGGTACTCAAGCCTGCCGAGCAAACCCCGCTGGGCATCAGCGTGCTGCTGGAGCTGATCGGCGACCTGCTGCCGCCGGGCGTGCTGAACGTGGTGCAAGGGTTCGGCAAAGAAGCCGGCGAAGCCCTGGCCACCAGCAAGCGCATCGCCAAGATCGCCTTCACCGGCTCGACGCCGGTCGGCTCGCACATCATGAAATGCGCTGCCGAGAACATCATTCCGTCGACCGTTGAGCTGGGCGGCAAATCGCCGAACATCTTCTTCGAAGACATCATGCAGGCCGAGCCAAGCTTCATCGAAAAAGCCGCTGAAGGTCTGGTACTGGCGTTCTTCAACCAGGGCGAAGTCTGCACCTGCCCGTCCCGCGCACTGGTTCAGGAGTCGATCTATCCGCAGTTCATGGAAGCGGTGATGAAAAAGGTCAGCCAGATCAAACGGGGTGACCCACTCGACACCGACACCATGGTCGGCGCCCAGGCGTCCGAGCAGCAATTCGACAAGATCCTTTCGTACCTGGAAATCGCCAAGGGCGAAGGGGCCGAACTGCTGACCGGCGGCAAAGTGGAAAAACTCGAAGGCAACCTGGCCTCCGGTTATTACATCCAGCCAACCCTGCTCAAGGGCACCAACAAAATGCGTGTGTTCCAGGAAGAAATCTTCGGCCCGGTGGTGAGCATCACCACCTTCAAGGACGAAGCCGAAGCCCTGGCAATTGCCAACGACACCGAGTTCGGCCTGGGTGCCGGCCTCTGGACCCGCGACATCAACCGCGCCTATCGCGTGGGCCGCGCCATCAAGGCCGGTCGCGTGTGGACCAACTGCTACCACCTGTACCCGGCGCATGCCGCGTTCGGCGGGTACAAGAAGTCCGGCGTCGGCCGTGAAACCCACAAGATGATGCTCGACCATTACCAACAGACCAAAAACCTGCTGGTGAGCTACGACATCAACCCGCTGGGCTTCTTCTAAAACCTCGGGGCAATACAGGGAGTCCTGTGTTGCCCTTTAACTGGCCATCGCTGGCAAGCCAGCTCCCACAGGTTTTGGTGCTGCTGGGGCTTGCGCAGATCCTCGTGGGAGCCGGCTTGCCGGCGATAGCGTCCTGACTGACACACCACACATGGCCTGGCCGCTCTGGCACGGGCCTTGCGTACCTGTCATTCAGGATTTGCATGAACACTGCCGCTGCGTGAACAGCATCCACCCACTCAACCGCTGCACCTGAAAGTCCAACAGATCGAACAATAAAAAAGACAGAGAGGACTTATGACTTCCACCACACAGCTCAAACCCACACTCGGCACCCTGCACCTCTGGGGCATTGCCGTCGGCCTGGTGATTTCCGGCGAATACTTCGGCTGGAGTTATGGCTGGGGCACGGCGGGAACCCTGGGTTTCCTGGTCACGGCCCTGATGGTCGCGACCATGTACACCTGTTTCATCTTCAGCTTCACCGAACTGACCACCGCGATTCCCCATGCAGGCGGGCCGTTTGCCTACAGCCGCCGGGCGTTCGGCGAGAAAGGCGGATTGATCGCCGGGATCGCCACCCTGATCGAATTCGTGTTCGCCCCGCCGGCCATCGCCATGGCCATCGGCGCGTATCTGAATGTGCAATATCCGGGGCTCGACCCCAAACTCGCGGCAGTCGGTGCGTATTTCGTGTTCATGACGTTGAACATTCTCGGCGTCAGCATCGCTGCGACTTTCGAGCTGGTGGTTACCGTGCTCGCCGTCGCCGAACTGCTGGTGTTCATGGGCGTGGTGGCACCGGGCTTCAGCTTCAGCAACTTCGTGCTGAATGGCTGGTCTGGCGCCAATGAGTTCACGATGGGCTCGATTCCCGGCATTTTCGCGGCGATCCCCTTCGCAATCTGGTTCTTCCTAGCCATCGAAGGCGCGGCCATGGCGGCCGAGGAAGCCAAGGACCCGAAACGCACGATTCCACGGGCCTACGTCAGCGGCATCCTGACCCTGGTGTTCCTGGCCATCGGCGTGATGGTGATGGCCGGCGGCGTCGGCGACTGGCGCCAGTTGTCGAACATCAACGACCCGCTGCCGCAGGCGATGAAAGCGGTAGTCGGCAACAATTCGACCTGGATGCACATGCTGGTGTGGATCGGTCTGTTCGGGCTGGTGGCGAGTTTCCACGGGATCATCCTCGGCTACTCGCGGCAGTTCTTCGCCCTGGCCCGGGCCGGTTACCTGCCGAAAGGCCTGGCGAAACTCTCGCGTTTCCAGACCCCGCACCGGGCGATCCTGGCCGGCGGCGTGGTCGGCATCGCGGCGATCTACAGCGACGGACTGGTCAATCTGCAAGGCATGACCCTGACGGCGGCGATGATCACCATGTCGGTGTTCGGCGCCATCGTGATGTACATCATCAGCATGCTCAGCCTGTTCAAACTGCGCAAAACCGAGCCGAATCTGGAGCGCACCTTCCGCGCGCCGGGCTATCCGGTGGTGCCGGCCATCGCGCTGTTCCTGGCGCTGGTGTGCCTGGTGGCCATGGCCTGGTTCAACACGCTGATCGGCTGTGTATTCCTCGGTTTCATGGCCGCCGGTTACCTGTATTTCCAGCTGACCGCCAAACAACGCTCCGAAGCACCGGCAGACGCTATGCTCGAAAGTGTCTGAACGTTATCCGGATTGCACCGGCACCGGGCCTCAGGCTCGGTGCCTGCACTAAAAGCATTCATTCAGGAGGAACGCGCCCAATGGCCGCATTTGCCCATACCGTCGGCGCCCAGACCTACCGCTTCGACAGCCTCAAGGACGTGATGGCCAAGGCCAGCCCCGCGCGCTCCGGGGATTTTCTGGCCGGCGTCGCCTCGCTCAACGATGTTGAGAGGGTGGCCGCGCAAATGGCACTGGCCGATATCCCGCTGACTCATTTCCTGCAGGAAGCGCTGATACCCTACGAATCCGATGAAGTCACCCGACTGATCATCGACAGCCATGACAAACAGGCCTTTGCGGTCGTCAGCCATCTCACCGTTGGCGGCTTTCGCGACTGGCTTCTGAGCGAAGCGGCCGACGAGTCCAGTCTGCGAGCACTCGCACCCGGCCTCACGCCGGAAATGGTCGCCGCCGTGTCGAAGATCATGCGCGTGCAGGATCTGGTACTGGTGGCGCAGAAGATCCGCGTCGTCACCAAATTTCGCGGAACCCTCGGCCTGCGTGGAAGGTTATCCACAAGGCTGCAACCCAATCACCCGACCGATGAACCGTCCGGCATCGCGGCGAGCATTCTTGACGGCCTGCTGTACGGCAACGGCGACGCCATGATCGGCATCAACCCGGCCACCGACAGCATCGCCTCGATCTGCGCGATGCTGGAAATGCTCGACGCGATCATCCAGCGCTACGACATTCCGACCCAGGCCTGTGTGCTGACCCACGTCACCACTTCTATAGAAGCGATCAACCGTGGCGTGCCGCTGGATCTGGTGTTTCAGTCGATTGCCGGCACCGAAGCGGCCAACGCCAGTTTCGGCATCAACCTGAACATTTTGCGAGAAGGTTATGAAGCGGGCCTGAGCCTCAATCGAGGCACCCTCGGGCAGAACCTGATGTATTTCGAGACCGGTCAGGGCAGCGCGTTGTCGGCCAACGCCCACCACGGCGTCGATCAGCAGACCTGCGAGACAAGGGCCTACGCCGTGGCGCGCCATTTCAAGCCGTTCCTGGTGAACACCGTTGTAGGATTCATCGGCCCGGAATACCTCTACAACGGCAAACAGATCATCCGCGCCGGCCTCGAAGACCACTTCTGCGGCAAGTTGCTCGGCGTGCCGATGGGCTGCGATATCTGCTACACCAACCACGCCGAAGCCGACCAGGACGACATGGACACCCTGCTGACCCTGCTGGGCGTGGCCGGGATCAACTTCATCATGGGCATTCCCGGCTCCGACGACATCATGCTCAACTACCAGACCACCTCGTTCCACGACGCGCTCTACGCGCGTCAGACCCTGGGCCTGAAGCCGGCACCGGAGTTCGAGCAGTGGCTGGCGAACATGGGCATCTTCACCCAGGCGGACGGCAAGGTCCGCTTCGGCAACAACCTGCCGCCGGCTTTCCGCCAGGCCTTGGCGCAACTGGGATGAGTCAGATGGAAAAACCGCCCGTCGATCCGCAAAACCCGTGGCTGGAGCTGCGTCGCCTGACCCCGGCGCGCATCGCCCTCGGTCGCACCGGCACCAGCCTGCCGACCCGCGCACAACTGGATTTCCAATATGCCCACGCGCAGGCCCGGGACGCAGTGCATTTGCCGTTCGATCATGCCGGGCTCAGCGCCCAACTGGCTGAACGCCGGCGCGAAAGTCTGCTGCTGCACAGCGCGGCGGTGGATCGCAACAGCTACCTGCAACGCCCGGATCTGGGGCGAAAATTGAGCGATCAATCCGCCCAGACCCTGCGCGACTACGCCCAGACGCATCCGGGCGGTGTAGATCTGGTAATCGTTGTGGCGGACGGTCTCTCGGCGCTGGCGGTGCATCGGCATACCCTGCCGTTCCTGACCCGACTGGAGGAACAGATGAGCGCCGACCAATGGTCGACCGCGCCGGTGGTGCTGGTGGAACAAGGGCGGGTGGCGATTGGCGATGAAATCGGCCAATTGCTGGGCGCCAAAATGGTCGTGATGCTGATCGGAGAGCGTCCGGGCCTCAGTTCGCCGGACAGCCTGGGTTTATATTTCACCTACAATCCAAAGGTCGGTCTCACGGATGCTTACCGCAATTGCATCTCCAACGTGCGGCTGGAAGGGCTCAGCTACGGTATGGCGGCGCATCGCCTGCTGTACCTGATGCGCGAAGCCTGTCGGCGACAGCTGTCGGGCGTCAATCTGAAGGACGAGGCGCAGGTTCAGACGCTGGAATCGGAAGCCGGTGCAGACATGAAGAGTAATTTCCTGCTCGATCCGCCCCCAGCCTGAACCGTTTCCGCATTGCCTTTCTGCGCAGGTTTGAGGCAGGATCGATTCACGGCCGCCCGGGTTTCCCATCGCCGTCAGAGCACGTGAAGACAGCCACTTGAAGGACGAGACCTACCATGCGGATTATCCAAGCGACCCTCGAACACCTGGATTTGCTGACCCCGTTGTTCGTTAAGTACCGCGAGTTTTACGGCTCCCTGCCCTATCCGGACTCGTCCCGGGCGTTTCTCGAAAAGCGCCTGCGACGCAAGGAATCGGTGATCTACCTGGCGCTGGCCGATGACGACGACAAGAAACTCATGGGTTTCTGCCAGCTCTATCCGAGCTTTTCCTCCCTGTCGCTCAAGCGCGTGTGGATCCTCAACGACATCTACGTCGCCGAAGACGCCCGCCGCCAACTGGTGGCCGACAACCTGATCCGCACCGCAAAGAAAATGGCCAAGGAAACCCAGGCTGTGCGCATGCGCGTCTCCACCAGTGCCGACAACGAAGTCGCGCAGAAAACCTACGAATCCATCGGGTTCAAGGAAGACACCGAGTTCAAGAACTACGTGCTGCCGATCAGCGACGAGCTCTGATCGCCGGGCGTACGGCGGGGAGGAAGCGAACGCCCTCCCCGGAATAAATTCCAACCCGACATTTGTTCACACCGACATTCCCCGCTACAAAACCAACACGCTTTTCACCCCTCAGCCCGTATAATCCCGATCTTTCCGGCTTGTAAGAAAAACTACACCCGCTTGTAGGCTTACACGAAGTCATCCGCACAGGCTTGCCGAGTCAGGCCATCACCACAGGTGCCTCCATGGATTTCAACCCGCTCGACCTTATCCTGCATCTCGACGTTTACCTCGACCTGCTGGTGAATAATTACGGGCCATGGATCTACGCCATCCTGTTTCTGGTGATCTTCTGCGAGACCGGTCTGGTGGTGATGCCATTCCTGCCGGGTGATTCCCTGTTGTTCATCGCCGGCGCCGTGGCTGCGGGTGGTGGCATGGACCCGGTGTTGCTGGCGGGGCTGCTGATGCTCGCGGCGATCCTGGGCGACAGCACCAACTACGTGATCGGACGAACGGCGGGCGAAAAGCTGTTCAGCAATCCGAACTCGAAGATCTTCCGCCGCGATTACCTGCAACAGACCCACGATTTCTACGACAAGCACGGCGGCAAAACCGTGACCCTGGCGCGCTTCCTGCCGATCATCCGCACCTTTGCACCGTTCGTTGCCGGTGTCGCGAAGATGCCTTACCCGCGTTTCTTCGGTTTCAGCGTGTTCGGCACCGTCCTGTGGGTCGGCGGCCTGGTGACGCTCGGTTACTTCTTCGGCAACGTGCCGTTCATCAAGAAGAACCTGTCGCTGCTGGTGGTCGGCATCATCCTGCTGTCGCTGGTACCGATGATCATCGGCGTGATTCGCAGCCGTTTCGGCGGCGCCAAAGCCCAATCGCACTAAGCCGATGTGGTCGCTGAGCGCCTGGCGCCGCCGGCGCATTCTGGCCAAGCACCCGATTGCCGACGATATGTGGCAGCGGGTGCGTCATCACCTGAGCTTTCTCGATGGCATCACTGCCGCGCAAGACCAGTGGCTGCGCGAAGCCAGCGTGCTGTTCCTCGAAGACAAACACCTGACCGCCCTGCCCGGCGTCGAACTGCATCAGGAACAGCGCCTGCTGCTCGCCGCCCAGGCCCAATTGCCGCTTTTGCATCTCGGCGACCTGAACTGGTATCAGGGTTTCCACGAGATCGTCCTCTACCCCGACGACTTCCTCAGCCCCCAACGCCATCGCGATGCCAGCGGCGTCGAGCATGAGTGGGACGGCGAACACAGCGGCGAAGCGTGGCAACAAGGGCCAATCATCCTCGCCTGGCCCGGCGTGATGGCCAGTGGTGGCTGGGAAGGCTACAACCTGGTGATCCACGAACTCGCACACAAACTCGACATGCTCAACGGCGACGCCAACGGCCTGCCACCGCTGCACGCCGATATGCGGGTCAGCGACTGGGCCGAGGTGATGCAGACGGCATACGACGACCTCAATCGCCAGCTCGACCGCAACCCCGATGCCGAAACCGCCATCGACCCGTATGCCGCCGAGAACCCGGCCGAATTCTTCGCCGTCACCAGCGAGTACTTCTTCAGCGCTCCGGATCTGCTGCACGAGGCTTATCCACAGGTGTATGCGCAGTTGCGCCTTTTCTACCGCCAGGATCCGTTGGCCCGCCTGAAGCAACTTCAGGCCACCGACCCGGTCTATCAGGCTCACGAGTAAAGGTCTGCACGACTTCCGGTACGTGGCGTCCACGGCAGAATATGCCTATAATCGCCGCCACTTTTTGGTCAATCCGGCCAAGTGTTTTTGGTCAACTAACGGGGGCAACGCCCAATGAGCTACAGCAAGATTCCGGCTGGCAAAGACCTGCCGAACGACATCTACGTCGCGATCGAGATCCCGGCCAACCACGCGCCGATCAAATACGAAATCGACAAAGACAGCGATTGCCTGTTCGTTGACCGTTTCATGGCCACCCCGATGTTCTACCCGGCCAACTACGGTTACATCCCGAACACCCTGGCTGACGACGGTGATCCCCTCGACGTACTGGTCGTAACCCCTTACCCGGTTGCTCCAGGTTCGGTAATCCGCGCCCGTCCGGTCGGCATCCTGAACATGACCGACGACGGCGGCGGCGATGCCAAAGTCATCGCAGTTCCGCACGACAAGCTGTCCCAGCTGTACGTGGACGTGAAGGAATACACCGACCTGCCAGCCCTGCTGATCCAGCAGATCGAGCACTTCTTCGCGAACTACAAAGATCTCGAAAAAGGCAAATGGGTGAAAATCGAAGGTTGGGACGGTGCAGACGCCGCCCGCGCCGCGATCACCAAGTCGGTTGCTGCCTACAAAGGCTAAGCCTCGCGACCTGCGACACGCTTGAAGAAAACCCCGGTTGATCCGGGGTTTTTTGTGCCTGGCCGCCCAGGGCTTAAACAGCTTGTTTATAGCGGCCTACAGAAAAGTTTTAGTGTGTGTAATTTCCCACAATGACGTCTTACATCCCGTCGCAAAATTTGCCCTGATTTTGAACGCAAGGTTTATTCAAACCGCTCTAGGCCGGCCGTAGACTCGCGTTTATGAGAAAGAACACTAGCGGTCCAAGATTCAAGGCACTCCTGGAAGCTGCGAACATCACCACCACGGGATTCGCAAAGTTCTGGGGCACGGAAGCCCAAAACGTTCATAACTGGTACACCCGGGGCGTACCCGCGTACCGCCTGGAAGAGGTCGCACGCCTGCTGTCCGTCAACAGCCAATGGCTGAAGACCGGCGAAGGCCCGAAAGAGGCCCCGCACCTGCATACGGACTCGGGCGACATTCTCGATGCCCATGCCATTCGCGGCGTCTACACGGTGCTCGAAACCAACGACATCGAATTGCCGCTCTACAAGGAAGCCCCCACTGCCCCTGGCTCCGACAAGACCCACGTCATCAAAGACCCGGACCAAACCATCCGCCTGCCCCGCAGCCACCTCGAAGCCCTGGAAATCCGCCACTCCGACGCCATCTGCACCCACATGATCGGCAACAGCATGGCCGAGAAAATCGAAGACGGCTCCACCCTCGCCATCGACCGCGGCCTCACCCAGGTGGTGGACGGCGAAATCTACGCCATCGAGCACGACGGCATGCTGCGCATCAAATACCTGCACCGCATGCCCGGCAACGCCCTGCGCCTGCGCAGCCACAACAGCGCCGAATACCCGGACGAAATCTTCCGCGCCGCGCAGATCGAGGAGCAGAGGATTCATGTATTGGGGTGGGTGTTCTGGTGGTCGACGCTGGGCAAGCGGCGACCGGTGGTGCCGTTTCTCTGACCCTCTGTCACTCCCGGCCCTTGGCTAGCCTGCAAAGAGGCCCGGCTACACGGTACAAATCCCCGCGTCCTGCCGCAGAAATCGCTCTAATCCGCACTTGAGACTGGGAATCCCCAACAAAACTCAGTATCCTGCGCCCCACATTCGCGCATCGACCCGCCAAGCGGCCCAGATGACGCCTGACGCGGCAGACCACTGTCTGACCAAGTCCCACAGCCGGACGCAAGATCCGGATGTACGTTTTGAAGGCTGGCGCGGTTTACCAAAAATAAACCAAGCCAGTCCCCGAGAAGCCGGCCACAAGCCGGCTTTTTAATGCCCGCAAGAAAACCAAATCTAACGCCCCAATATCTTCCTTGTTACCGTAATGGCAAAACTCATTACGGTGCTCCATCACGGACTCCTCAAAAATCCATAATGATGACTGTCAGAAGCCGCAACTCTCAGATAGGGATCAGTTACTGATCAAAGCCCAGTTACGCTGCAAGGAGGATGTGGCGCTTATCGCCGCAGTCCACGAACGTCTTGTCGCTCCTCAGCGAGTCAAGATAAGCCTGGATGAGTTGTAACGTCGAATCCAGCCAAGCCGTAGTTTCGCGAGAATTGGTACCGCAATCGGGCAATAAGCTGCTGCCCAATTCAACTGTGCAACAGCCCGTTGCACAATCCCCTCACGGATAACTAAACGCCTTCACCAACGTCAACTCCCCCACCGCCCGCATCGGCACCAGGAACGTCTCCATCTTCTCGCTGGGTGTCCCTTCCTCGGTAATCACCGTCACCTGCGCCGTAGTCAGCGGCTGTACCGCCTCTTCCCCACCTTCATCATCCCCGCGATAGCCACCGCCGAAGTAATTCACATACACCAGATACTGCCCCTTGATCGGCGCCGGCATGGCGAAGATTTCCGGGCCGTAACCGGTGGTCACGTCGACGTCCAGGGCCGCGCCGTTGGGGGCGACGCGATCGCCGTACCAGATGTGTGCGCCGTCGGGTGTGATCAGGTGCAGATCGAGGTCGGTGCCATCACTGTCCCACGCCAGCAACACCCGAAGTTTCGCCGGAGTGGCGCCGCCGCTGGTGTTGAGGAATTGCGTACGATGCCGTTGCTGACCGTCGGGGCTGCGGACTTCAACGCTGTTGCTGCCGTTGGGGAAGGAGAACGGGCGATCAAAGCGGCCGCTGTCGTCGATTTTCAGGGGCATGCTGACGCCGTTGACGATCAGGCGGCCGGGCTCTTTGTTTTTCGGGGTGGCCTTGATTTCGCCGCTGATGCGCGCGGTGTTGGCCTGGCCGAGGGGGGTGTTCACCGAGGAGGCCGGGTAGTTGACCGCCTGGCGAAAGCTCTCGCCCTCGCCTTCAGGCGCGCCGCTGCGCCAGCCGCCGACCGGGGTGTCGAGTTTGACGCCGTCAGCGGCGATCACCGGCGAAACAGCGGCGAACGCGCAAAGCAACAGCAAGACCTGTGGATAACGGTGTGTCATGGTCTATTCCAGCAAAAGGTGACGGGCGAGCCCTTCGATATAGGTTTCATCCTGGCCGTTGGGGTGTGCTTCAAAGGCCAGGTGCAGGTATTCGTGAGTCAGGTCGAGGCGATCCTGCAACGACAGCACGCCGCGCACGTAGATGCGCTGGCGTTCGCGGTCGACGAAGGGCCGGCCGAAGGCGAGTTTGCAGACGGCGAATGTGCTGACTTCGCTGTAGCCGGTTTCACCTTCCAGCTTCGGACGCCAGCCGCGCCGCTGCTTTTGCAGCCAGTCCTGCGCGGCGGGCAGCGCTTCGCAGGACGCCACCGGGTTGTCCCAACGGCTGAGGCTCGCGCGCGGATAAGCATGCAGCAGGATCGCGTCGTAACGCTGGCCGGCATTGGCTTGTTCGACGGCCTGCTGCCAGGCGAGTTTGTCGGGGCCGGGTTGATCGGAGTGATAGGTGACGGTGCTGCCGGCCAGCACCAGATCCGCCGTCCATGCTGCGATATTGCGCGATTCGGCAGAGGCCGGACGCGGGGCGACACGTTGCCGGGTGCTGCTGTCGTCGATGCTCAGACATTCGCCGTTGCGTGCGGCGTTTTGCAGCAGATACGTGCGGATTGCCACGGCCAATGCTTTGGCGGCTTCGGCCGGTTCGGGTTTGGCTTCACGCTCCAGCACGCGGGCGACGTATTCTTCGCGATCCAGCCGGGCGACCAGCTTGTCGTTGAGCAGAAACAGTTCGCCGTCGCTGTGGATATCCAGCGCATTGCCGTTGGCGAACTCGACGCGGTAATCGCCCTGCAACGGGCCGGAGCCAGCAACGCGTTCACCCGCCAGAACCCGCGAAACCGGATAACGCGAGAACAGTCCGACCTCAACGCAACTTCCCGCTTCCGCCGGCCATGATGCGAGCAACAACGTCGCCAGCGCCGAACCGTAATGCCGCAGAACCATCTGACTGGTGCCCCGGCCACCGGCCCAGATCGGCGATCCATCTGCCGTCCAGCCAGCGAAACCGCCCTGACGTGATTGCGGATCCTGATCGCCGAGCCAGCTCCAGGTCTTCACCCGCAAACGTCCGCCAAGCTCACCGACGACATTGCCATCCGCCGCATTCAAAACGACATCGAGCAGCACACGGCGCATCTGATCCTGAGCCGGCAGCCAAGACAAAACCTTCAACAAGTCAGCCACGGAAACCCGAGTAGCCGGTTGCACCGATGGCAAATCCAGCAACCACGACGGCGCCTGTCGCGTCTGCCAATAGGCTCTCCAGTCGCCAGCGGTTATGCCCAACCGCGCCGGCTCGAAATACAGCCCGCAGGATTTCACCAGCGCCTGATCACGCTCGATCTTGCCGCCCGCGGCGCAGCAATAGACTTCTTCCTTCGACTGCCCGCGGCATTCATAGGCCGGTTCCCGTGCGCCGGTATCCACCAGCCACGCGTAAACGATCACCTTCCACAGACTGCCCAGCGGCGTCTCCAGCGACGATGGCAACGGCTCGCGAGCAGTCATTTGCGCCGTGTTCAGCGACAACAATTCGCCCTTGTACGCCACGCGCAAAGGTTCATCCTGCGCCGTCGCCAGCGCAGGAATCACACACATCAGCAGCCACAGCAGCGGCCGGGTCATGTCAGTTGACCGTGACCTGACCGAGGGCCGCTTTCGCTTCCTGGGCCCGGTGCTGCGGCGCGTAGACCTGAGTGAAACGCACCGGCGGCAGATTGAACTGGCCTTTCTGCGAAAAACGCACCAGATGCCGCAGACGCAATTCACCGCTCAGCGCATCCACCGGCACCGCGTAGGCCAGTTGGCCCGGTTCGAAACGTGCTTTCTCCAGCGCGGTCGGCTCGGTGCCGTCCTTGCCCTGCAACTTGATGCCCCACGTGGTGCGCTCGACATCGGCACCCGGCGGCAACGGCACTTCGAGCATGCCGTAGCGCAGCGGTTTCGGTGCTTTGCTGGTGAGGATCACTTCGTCCAGATACAGACTGTCGCTGGACAACGGCTTGCTGCCGACCGGTTCCAGTTTGAAGGTGAAGGCTTCGTCACCCGGCACCAGACGCGACAGGCGACGAGTGATAGTCACCGCCATCGGATCGACCGCCGGTTGCTGGGTCTGGAAGCTCAACGCGGCACGCAACGGACGCTCCTGAGTGCCCGCCACCGTCAACACGCTCGGCACCGGCGCAGCCCCCTGCCACGTCCAGAACATCTCGCCGGTCGCGCCGTAGTTTTTCTTCCAGCCTTCGCCCGGCGCCAGCGCGATGGTCGGCGACGCCTGAGCGATGCTGCGTTGCAGCCAGGTCAGCGCCAGCGCACGTTCGAGGGTCGATTGCTGCGGCAGCAGGCGCTGCAACAACGCTGTTGCACGGGCCTGATCGAACGGTTGCAGGGACAGGTTTAGCGCTTCGGCAAACGGCTGCGAACTGACGGCCAAACGCTGTTGCGCAGCGCCCAGCTGACGGTTGAACGCGTCCGGCAAAGCGACTTTCGACTGGGTGGCCAGCGATGCGGTCAAGACCCGCGCCGCCGCCAGACCGAGTGCCGAATCCGGATCGCCCATCACCAGACTGTCTTCGCCGTCGTCCATCAGGGTTTCGGCATTGCCTTCCCCGGCCCTGGCCAGATCCTCCATCAAGCCGCTGAGCAGCGTGTTGACCGGCAAGTGCATCTGCTTGGCGAACGACAGGATCAGCGCCCGTTGCAGCAATGGCGTGTTCGGCGCCTGCTTGGCGTAAACCTCCAGCACCCGCTGCCAGTGTTCCGGCGGCAAGGTCAGCTCCAGCACCTGACTGGCGTTCCAGTCGGCGTAATAGGCGTAAGCGGTGAGGAACGCATCCGGCTCGCCGTCGAAGCCCCACCAGGTGAAGCTCGCCGACGGCCCGGCCATTTGTACCAGGCGCAGACGACTGTTCTGCATGATCAGGCGCAAGCGGTCGCGGATCTGCGGGCTCGACGCCAGCGACGGATAAGCGATGCTCAGCGGCAGCAAACGGCTGGCGGTCTGTTCGACGCCGCCGTACGGATAGCTGAGCAGATCATCGAGGGCAGAGCGGAACAGCGCCTGCGGGCTGTCATCCAGACGCAGGCGAATGTCGGTCGCGTCTGCCGGCAGGCTCAACGGTGTGTCGCCGCTGGCCACGTCAAGGCTCTGGGTCTGCGTCACTTGCCAGCCTTCGCCGGTCGCCGTCAGGCGCACAGCAAGGGCATCGGCGGTTTTGCCGTCCTGCACCAGCTCGGCGGTCCACTCGCCGGTGGCCAATGCGAAGGCCGGCAGCGGCAGGTAGTTGATGCCGTTGTCGAGGGTCACCGGCAGGCGCTGTTCGGCGCTGGCGTAGTGCGTTACCAACTCAGCCTTGACCGGTTTCTCGGCCTGACTGAAGGCGAACACACCAAGCTGCGGCTGATCGCCCTTGCGGAATTTGCTCGGCCCGCTCCACTTCAGGTACAGCGGCTTTTCCGAGCGGACGAACTGCTTCTTCTGTCCGACCTGACCGTCATCGGCAATCGCCCGCGCGGTGATGCGCCAGCGGGTCAGCGAGTCCGGCATCTTGAAAGTGAAGCGCGTCTTGCCGTCGGCGTCGGTCAGCAATTCCGGCTGCCATGCAGCGGTGTCGACGTCTTCGCGGCGCGGCCGCTCCAGCACTTTCACCCCACGTTCGCTGCGGTTGGCCTTGCCCGGCGCGCCGGGGCTGCCCGGCAATGCCACGTCGTAGCTGATGAACGACAGGCTGGCGCTGGTGCGCACGTTGTTGCGGCGCGGGTGATAGAAAAACTGGTCGATGGTCGGCGCGACCTCAGGTTGCAGCGCGTAGACCATTTCATCGACCACGCTGACCGTCAGGTGCGCCGGCACAGCCTTGCCAGCGAATTGCGTGGTCAGGTCGACCGTCACGGTATCGCCCGGTTGATAAGTCTCTTTGTCAGTCTTGATCGCCACGTCGATCTGCGGCGCGACGACCTTGATCCCGGCGTTCTGGAAGCTGTACTGACCGCCCTTGGTGTAGAGCACCGAGAACGTCAGGTTCGGCGCGAAGTTGTTCTTCACCGGGATGCGCGCGCGGTATTGGGTGTCGCTGAGCTTTTCCAGTTTCAGCCAGTCGCCGCCCTTGGCCAGCAGCGCGGTAGCTTCAACCTTGTCGCGCTCCAGCGACAGCAGCGCATCGCTGACTGGCTCCGGGAAGGTGATCAGCGCCAGTGCCTCGTCGCCGGCCTTGTACTCGGGCTTGTCGAGGACGATCTCCACGGTGCCCGGCACAGCCTTGACGCCGTCACCGGTGACCGAATGACCGGTCGCGCCAAGCACTCGACCGTGCTGATCCTTCAGCGACAGGTTGTAGGTGCCCGGACGATCAAACGTCACGCTGAAGCCTTTGTCTTTCGCCGCCAGTTTGCCTTCGCCCGTGCTCTGGTCTTCCAGACGCACCCAGCTGTAGCTGCTCGGCACCACGGCCTGCGCCTGTTGACTGCCACCCTCGTTGGCGTAGCTGAACGCGACCTTGTCACCGACCGCACTGAAACGCTGTGGCGCAGTCAGACGGAAGCTGGCGGCGCCCCGGTCGATGAGGATTTCCTTGGTGGTCTTGACCCGGTACGCCGCGCCATCGCTGGCAAACACGGTGAGCATGTAGCGGCTCGGCTTGTCGGCGGCTGGCAGGTCAAGGGTCGCATTGCCCTTGCTGTCGGTGGTCAGTTCGGTGCTGGTCAGCTCCACCGGGAATTGCCCGAGGTATTGCAGCTCGTTGTCGACCATCGACAGTTGCTGGGCGCGCAGGCTCAGGGTCAGTTTGGCGTTGGCCACCGGTTTGCCGTCCGGGTACAGCAGCACCAGGCTGCCCTTCACCGGTTCGCCGGTTCGGTAATCCTGCTTGGCCAGATTCAGCGAGATTTCGAAGTGCGGCTTGATGTACTCCGCTACCCGGAACGCGCTGCTGTAGGCCTGATCCTTGTAGTTGAAACGCAGCTCGTAACCACCGGCCACGGCGTTGTCCGGCAACTGGAAGCGGCCCTGAGTGCCGGCCTTCGAATCGAGCTTCAGATCGAGACGCTGCAACTCGGTGCCCGTCGCATCAAGCACGCTGACATTGACGTCCGCCGCCCCCGGCAATACCGAATCCCGGGCGTTCTTGAATTCGCGGCCAACGATTTTCAGCGACACCCAATCCCCCGGGCGATACAGCGGCCGGTCGGTGAAGGCGTAGAGTTTGGTGTCGTAGATTTCGCTGTCGTAATAGAAGTTTTCCGAGACGAATACGCCGCCCTCTTCGTCCTCGCCGATGACGAACGAACGCTCCGGGCTGACGTGTTTCAGGCGCAGCAAACCGTCGTTGTCGGTGGCGCCGCTGCTCATTACACCGAGGCCGTCGGTCCACAGCACATTGACCTTCGGCACCGAGCTGCCTTCGTGTTTGCGCGCGGCCCACACCAGCAATTCATCACCGGCAATCTTGCTCACCGCCACGGTGTTGGAAACGAAAACCATGGTGGTCGCGCGGTACTTGCCGATCAGCGCTTCGACCAGATACAGGCCCGGTTTCAGATTGCCCAGCGGTATGTAGACGTTGCCCGGCGCAACGCTGACGAACTCGCTGGAAGACCCGGCCAGACTCACGCCTGTCGGCGGCTGGATCGGCTTGGCCTGCCACAGCGGATAGCGGAACTGGCTGACCACCGGCAGGCCCGGAATCAGGGCGAACTGCGGCTGCGCGTCGTACGGCGTTGGCGCAGCGATGGCGTTGCCCATCTTCAGCTCCGGCACCTCTTCGGTGACTTGCTGACGCGACTCGTAGGAGAACGCACGCTGCATCACCCGACGGGATTTGCGGTACCAGTTGTCCCACAGGTACGCGAGGGTGTTCGACAGGCCTTCGCCCTTGAACTGGCCGTCGCTGACCACGCGGTGCAGGTTTTTCTGGCGCTTGAGGAAGTCCAGCGGCTTGTCGATCTTGTACACCCGAATGTCGGCGCCGCCGTACGGTTCCATACGGAAACGGCGGTAGTCACGGCCCGGCGCTTCGAGGCGCACCACCGCCTGTTCGTCGGCGGCGAAACTGCTGTCGGCCAGCAGGAAAAAGCTTTCACCGGAGACCGGCGTGTAGCCGCTTGGCTCCACGGAGTCTTCGGCATTCACGGCCGAAAACGGCAGGACTGACAGCAACAGAAAAGGCAGTAAACGCAACATGCGGGCACCGGTCATTGGGAGAGAAAGTTCAGTCGATAGACGCCGATGAAGTTGGGGTTGGCTGCGTCGGGTATCCATCGGGTGTCCTTCCATGTCATGAGTTGCTGCAGGCTTGCCGAACGCATGCCGTTGTCGGTTGGGGTGGTCGTGCCGGTGTGATAGGCGATGTAGCGGCCCATCCAGATCATCAGGTGCTGGTCGTCGCCCTGATCGAAAAACATCAGATCGCCGGGCCGTGCCTGGGACACGTCGCGGCCGATCAGATGGCTGTTGAACTGAATCAGTTTGATCGCGTTGACGTAGGGCCCGACCTTGCCGCCGCCCTGCTGCCATTGCTGGGCGAACTTGCGTTGCTCGTCGCTCAACGCCAGCTCCGGCGGCAGGTAGCGATTGGACACGCCGTTGCTGCGCAGCCATTTGTCGTCATGGACTTTCAGCGCTTCGTTGGCGGCAAACCGCACCAGCCCGGCGCAGTCCTGCTGATACCAGCGCGGGCTCGGGCCTTTGCTCAACTGCTCCTGAGCGATGCGCACGAACCAGGCGCGAAAAACCTGGGACTGCGCAGGATCGAGTGCCGGCGTTTCGACCGCTCGGGCACCCGCGCTCAGTAACAGCGCGAGCAAGCCGAGGCTGCGGATCAATGTCGTCACAGCGCTTTCCACTCCAGCGGCAACCATTGCCAGTGACCGTCAGGCTCGCTGCCCTCGGGCAGAGTCAGGGCGTATTTGCCCATGCCGCCGAGGGTGCGCAGTTTCGGGATCAGGTAGGTTTGCGCGGCGTTGTAGAACACCGGCTCCATGTCCTGCGGCAGGCTGTCGAGGGTTTCCTGCTGCATCAGTTGCGCCATTGAATCCGGGCCGAAATAGATCGGCATCAGCACGTCTTTCGGCAGCACATCGGCCATCGGCGGGAAGCGCTTGTCGAGGGTGCCGAGGGCCTTGTCGACCAGTTTGTCGTCGAGGGAGAACAGCAGCGTCGAACCGTGGCGCGCCAGGCTGACTTTCATGAAGGCACGGCCGGTGATTGCATCCGGGTTCTCGGCATCCCTGGCCGCGTACGGGCCAAAGTTGGAGCTGACCTGACGCTGCCAGAGGTGGCTCTGGCCTTCCTGCTTCTCGACCACCGGGAACGCGTGCTCGTCGACCTTGCTTTCGTAGGCGCCGACCATCGAATCGAACAATGTGCCGATATCCGCGTCGAGCTTGCCGTTGTCTTCGTCGTTCAGACTGGCCACCAGCAACGGCGTGTACAACCGCGAATCGGCGTACCAGCACAGGCCCGCCGCGCCGGCAACATGTTCGGTGAGTTTCTGCGCCACTGCCTCTTCGGCACCGAGCTTCACCAGCAACGGTTTCTGCGGCTCGGCAGCGACCGGCAAGGTCACGCAGGCACTGGCGCCCAGCGGCATGGCTTGCCAGACCGGTTTGAAATCGAAGTCCGGCTGGTTGTCCAGTTCATCCATCGCGAGATAGCTGTGCCAGCCCTTGTCGTCCATGTCGAAACGCAGACCGGCGAAATTCGGAATGAAACGCTGGTACCCCATGGCCAGGACGCTGGAATTGACCGACAGACGCTGCCTGGTTTCAGGCGTCTTGACCGGCAGCCCGAACGCCTCGGGGAACAGTTTTTCACCGTTGAGCAGCGCCGCGAGGGCTTGCGGCGAGACATGGCCGGACTCTTCGGAAGCGCCGTTTTCCGGATCGTAGAACTTGGCCGGGTTCGACAGCACCACCAGTTTGTCGCCACGGGAGCCGAACAGCAGGGATTTGCCGGCGTTGTAGGTCAGTTGATACAGCGGCACTTCGTCACCGCCGACTTTCAGGGTGCTGAACACGCTCAGTTGCGAATCATCCAGAGCGACTTTCGCCAAGGGCTCCAGCAACTTGGCCAACCCGCCGCGATCCATCACCAGCAGGAAATCCTTCAAACGACCATCGGCGCCGCGCCACAGCGCCACGTCCGCCGGTTGATCGAAGAGTTGCTCGATCAGGCTGTCTTGCAGCTTCAGGTCATGCTCGTAGATGATCCGCCGCAGACTGCCGATCAGCCCGAGACGGTCGGCGTGGGTTTCGTAATAGAAGACGAAATCCTCGGTGAGCGTGGCTTTGAGGAACGGCACCGTCAGCAAATCCTTGGGCAACTGGCTCAGGGAGCGGGTTTCCAGCAGCGCGTCCGGGCGGCTCAGGCCGAGCTTGTCGCTGGCCAATTCCGCTGGCGGCGCCTTGGGTTTGTGCATCAGCCAGCCGAGCCCGCCCGCCACGCCGGCCACCAGGCACAGCCCGACCGCCAGCAACGGCCAGCGCCGGGAAGGTTTGGCGGCGGGCGTATCGGTGGCCGGGGTCTCAGTGTTTTCGCTCATGTTCTCGCTCATGTTCCCAAAGCTCGGCAGTTCATCCGTGGTGCGGGATGCTTAATAGTTGAAAGTCTTGACCAGCAGCAGATCACCGATGGCCCGCAGGGGCACGATGAACGTTTCGCGTTTTTCGTCGACGGTGTTTTCGTTGAGTACCAGCGTGATTTGCGAGGTGATGACCTCGTTCTGGTTGCTGGCCTCCTCGAAGTTATAGCCGCCGTTACCGAAGTTGCCCCAATAGTTGACGTAAACCAGATAGGTGCCATGCAGCGGCGCGGTCATGGTGAACATTTCCGGGCCGGGGCCGTCGACGCCGTCCGGATCGAGGCCACCGCCGTTGCTCATCGCCGGACGCGCCCAGAAGGCGTGCTGGCCGTCAGGCGTAATGACGTGCAGGTCGAGTTCGGCTTTAGGATCGTCCCAACCCAGTACCACGCGGATCCGCGCCGGCGTGCGCAAATTGTTGGCTTCGTAGAATTGAACGCGCTTGAGCGACTGGCCGTCAGCGCTGATCACCTCGACGCTGTTGGAACCGGCGCCGAACGCATACGGCCGGGCGAAACGGCCCTGGTCGTCGGTGTACAGATTCAGTGGATTGCCGTTCACCGCCAGGCTGTGGGGCGGACGCAGATGCCCGATGGCCTTGAGCTGGCCCTCGATCATCGTGCGATTGCGCTGGATGCCGCGATCGATGGGCGGCGTCGGATAGGCGACCTGCGGATTTTCCGTGCGATCGAGCAGCCCGTGATAACGCCAGCCCCCCACCGGCTCCGACAGCTCCGCACTCGGCGCCGCCAGCAGCGCGGGCGCGCAGGCCAACCCGATCAGCAGCAAAAAAAGTGAACGCATGTGATGCCTCCTGCCATGCCTGAACGAAACCTTGCACCCGATCCTCGGTACTTCACAGCGCTGAAAACTGCGTTTCGTCTGAAAGACCCGTGACTGTTGGGTCGTAGAAGGCGCGAAGGTTAGCGATTCGGCAGTTTTTTAACAATCGGATACATCTTGAAATGCGGTGGGAATCACGACCTCGGGTGGACGATGAGCCGAATAGGCGTCATATTCGGCTCACCAAATGAGCCGAATAGCGTTTCTATTCGGCTCACGCACTCAGGAACGGCATTTCATGGCAACTCACTGGATCTGGCAACAGCCCGATTGGCCCGACTTCAACTGGCAGGCAGAGCGTCTCACTGCGCTGTTGCGCGAATGCGTTCAGGCGCAGGGACAATTGATGGGTATGGCGGGATCAGTGGGCAATTCACTGAGCGCTCAGACTGAACTGGACGCGTTGCTGCAAAACATCGTGACCTCCTCGGCCATCGAAGGGGAACAATTGAATGTTGAATCCGTGCGTTCTTCACTGGCACGACGCCTGGGGCTGGAATCACCGGATGGCGACAACGTCAGCAAACGCAGCGAGGGGCTGGCGCAATTGATGCTCGATGCCACTCAACGTTTCGCCGCACCGCTGACGCTGGAACGATTGCTGGAATGGCATTCGTGGCTGTTTCCAGAACCGGAGAGTGGCTTCCTTTCGCGTGCAATCAATGTCGGCGCATTACGCGGCGATGAGCCGATGCAGGTGGTTTCCGGACGAATCGAGCGTCCGACCGTGCATTTCGAGGCACCACCAAGGCAAGGCCTCGAGGGGCAACTCGACAGTTTTCTCAAGTGGTTCGACGCCAGTCGGCAACAGGCAGGCCTCGATCCATTCTTGCGAGCTGGCATCGCACATTTCTGGTTCGTCACCTTGCATCCATTCGACGACGGCAATGGACGCCTGACTCGCACCCTTACCGATCTGGCACTGGCTCAGGGCGAAGCGCAGGCGATTCGTTTTTATGCGATGTCCGCCAGCATCCTTGATGATCGTGCGGGCTATTACCGGATTCTCGAATCGAGCCAGAAAGCCACGCTGGACATTACCGACTGGCTCACATGGTTCCTGCAAACCTTGCTGCGCAGTCTGCAACAGGCCATCGCGCGGATTGAAAGTGTGTTGGGAAAATCACGCTTCTGGCAGGCGCACCGGGAATCCGGGCTGTCGGCGGAGCAGATCAAAGTGCTCAATCGTTTGCTCGACGGTGGTGAGCGCGGTTTCGAGCACGGTATCAGTGCAGCGCAATACCAGAGTGTGGCCAAGGTCTCCAAAGCCACGGCCACCCGACATTTGGCGGAACTGCTGGAAAAGGGCTGCCTGCAACGTCTTCCGGGCGGCGGACGCAGCACTCGGTATCAGATTCAATATCCGGACGAATCGACCGACTGACACCCTTGTCCGTCGGCCCGCTCATTTGCCCATACCCCCCCTATCTGCTAGTGTCGCGCCGGTTTAACGTCAACCGGAATTAGCCGCCATGGCCCGCAAAAAAGCTGCACTGGATTTCGAACAGTCCCTCGCCGACCTGCAAACGCTGGTGGAGCGTCTGGAGAACGGTGAATTGTCGCTGGAAGACTCGCTGACCGCCTTCGAGCAGGGCATCGGCCTGACCCGTGACTGCCAGGCGGCGCTGGCCCAGGCCGAGCAGAAGGTCCAGGTATTGCTGGAGCGCGATGGCGAACTCGCCGAGGAACCCTTCGACGCGGATCAGCCAGAATGATTGCAGCGTATTCGGCTACCAGCCAGGCGCGGGTCAACGCGGCGCTGGAAACCCTGTTCAATGCCCCGTTGCCAGAACTGGCGCGCCTCTATGAAGCCATGCGCTACAGCGTGATGAACGGCGGCAAACGCGTGCGCCCGCTGCTGGCCTACGCGGCATGCGAAGCCCTTGGCGGCAAGGCCGAGCAGGCCAACGGCGCGGCGTGTGCGGTTGAGCTGATCCATGCGTATTCGCTGGTACACGATGATTTGCCAGCGATGGACGACGACGATCTGCGTCGCGGCCAGCCGACCACTCACAAGAAATTCGACGAAGCCTGCGCGATTCTGGCCGGCGACGGCTTGCAGAGTCTGGCGTTCGGCGCCCTGCTCGACCCGCGCCTGAGCGACCTGAGCGCAGACATCCGCCTGCAACAGGTCACAGCGCTGGCGCACGCGGCAGGCCCGGCCGGCATGGTCGGCGGTCAGGCCATCGATCTCGGTTCGGTCGGCCTCAAGCTCGACCAGAAAGCTTTGGAACAAATGCACCGGCACAAGACCGGCGCGCTGATCGAGGTCAGCGTCAAACTTGGCGCGCTGGCCAGCGGCCGTGCCGAGAAGGATGAATTGAAGTCGCTGCAGACTTATGCACAGGCCATCGGTCTGGCGTTCCAGGTCCAGGACGACATCCTCGACGTCGAAAGCGATACCGAAACCCTCGGCAAACGCCAGGGTGCCGACATCGCCCGCGACAAGCCGACCTACCCGGCCCTGCTCGGTCTCGACGCCGCCAAGGCTTACGCGCTGGAACTGCGCGATCAGGCCCTGCACGCACTGCGACCGTTTGACGCGGCTGCCGAGCCGTTGCGCGATCTGGCCCGGTATATCGTCGATCGGCGTAACTGAAGGCTAATCAGCCAAAAAAGACCAACGCGTGGGCAGGGGGCGATGCATCAGGTAAACTGCCGCATCTTTTATACCTATAACGATTCGCCTGATGCCCACGACGTTTCATGAGATTCCCCGCAAGCGCCCGACCACGCCCCTGCTCGACCGCGCGAACACGCCGGACGGCCTGCGCCGGTTAGGCGAAGCCGAGCTGGAAACCCTGGCTGATGAGTTGCGCCTGGAATTGCTCTACACGGTCGGCCAGACCGGTGGGCATTTCGGTGCCGGCCTGGGCGTCATCGAGCTGACCATCGCGTTGCATTACGTCTTCGACACCCCGGACGACCGTCTGGTGTGGGACGTTGGTCATCAGGCCTATCCGCACAAGATCCTCACCGGTCGTCGCGAGCGCATGGAAACCCTGCGCCAGAAGGACGGCATCGCGGCCTTCCCGCGCCGCTCCGAGAGCGAGTACGACACCTTTGGCGTCGGTCACTCCAGCACCTCGATCAGCGCCGCGCTGGGCATGGCCATCGCCGCCCGCCTGCAGAACATTGATCGCAAGGCGATTGCCGTGATCGGCGACGGCGCATTGACCGCAGGCATGGCGTTCGAGGCGCTGAACCATGCGCCGGAAGTCGACGCCAACATGCTGGTGATCCTCAACGACAACGACATGTCGATCTCGCGCAACGTCGGCGGTCTGTCGAACTATCTGGCGAAGATCCTTTCCAGCCGCACTTACGCGAGCATGCGTGAAGGCAGCAAAAAAGTGCTGTCGCGCCTGCCCGGCGCCTGGGAAATCGCCCGTCGCACCGAAGAATACGCAAAAGGCATGCTGGTTCCCGGCACCCTGTTCGAAGAACTGGGCTGGAACTACATCGGCCCGATCGATGGCCACGACCTGCCGACCCTGATCGCCACCCTGCGCAACATGCGCGATCTGAAAGGCCCGCAGTTCCTGCACATCGTCACCAAGAAGGGCAAAGGCTTCGCCCCGGCTGAAGTCGATCCGATCGGTTACCACGCCATCACCAAACTCGAACCGCTGGACGCCCCGGCCGCTGCGCCGAAGAAGGCCAGCGGGCCGAAGTATTCCGGCGTGTTCGGTGAATGGCTGTGCGACATGGCTGCTGCCGACCCGCGTCTGGTAGGCATCACCCCGGCGATGAAGGAAGGTTCGGATCTGGTGGCGTTCAGCGAACGCTTCCCGCTGCGCTACTTCGACGTGGCGATTGCCGAGCAACACGCCGTGACCCTCGCCGCCGGCATGGCCTGCGAAGGCGCGAAACCGGTGGTGGCGATCTACTCGACGTTCCTGCAACGCGGTTACGACCAGTTGGTGCATGACGTCGCGGTGCAGAACCTCGACGTGCTGTTCGCCATCGACCGCGCGGGCCTGGTGGGCGAAGACGGCCCGACCCACGCCGGCAGTTTTGACCTGTCTTACCTGCGTTGCATCCCGGGCATGGTCATCATGACCCCGAGCGATGAAAACGAGCTGCGCAAAATGCTCACCACCGGCCACCTGTACAACGGCCCGGCGGCGGTGCGTTACCCACGCGGCACCGGCCCGAACGCGACCATCGAGAAAGACCTCGAACCGATCGAGATCGGCAAGGGTGTGGTGCGTCGCCGGGGCAGCAAAGTCGCCCTGCTGGTATTCGGCGTGCAGATGGCCGAAGCCCTGAAGGTTGGCGAGACGCTGGACGCGACCGTGGTCGACATGCGCTTTGTCAAACCGATGGACGAAGCGCTGGTGCGCGAAATCGCCAACAGCCACGACCTGCTGGTGACCATCGAAGAGAACGCGATCATGGGCGGCGCCGGTGGCGCAGTCAGCGAATTCCTCGCCCGCGAGAACATCCTCAAGTCGGTGCTGCACCTGGGCTTGCCGGACGTTTACGTCGAGCACGCCAAGCCGGCGCAGATGCTGGCCGAGTGCGGGCTGGACGAGGCAGGGATCGAAGTGGCGGTGCGTGAGCGTCTGGAGCTGCTTAACCGCTAATCGCCAGATCTGTGAACAACCCTGTGGGAGCGAGCTTGCTCGCGAAGACGGACAGTCAGTCGACTCATTCTTGACTGACATACCGCATTCGCGAGCAAGCTCGCTTGTATGCTGGTACTTGAAGGGAGGAGGAGGGACAAGGCTCGATTCTGACTGTTGGCGCAGTACAGATCCGTGGGAGATTTC